>JBARVM010000168.1:0-1924 GCA_049646265.1 Paracoccaceae bacterium | reverse complement strand
GCATAGATCTGTGAATGATGACGAGATCATCGCCAAGTCGGCCATTCCAACCATAGCCATGCCAGTCGCCAAAATTCTTGCACTTATACCAAGTCCCATTGATCAGAACCTGTGAGCCCAGTCACGCAGTCCGATGGACATGATGCGCCAGGGCTGGTCGACGAGGCTGTTCCATGCATGGCAGCAGTGATCGACCAGGTTGTCATAGGACGTGAACACCAGGTTGGAGAGCCAGTTGTCGCGCATGAACTGCCAGATATTCTCCACCGGGTTCAGTTCGGGGCATTTGGGCGGAAGCGGCAGCAGGGTGATATTGGTCGGAACCTTGAGCCGGTTTGACAGGTGCCAGCCAGCCTGGTCGAGAATGACGACGGCATGGGCGCCGGGACTGACTTCACCGGAGATCTCGGCCAGATGCAGGTTCATGGCCTCGGTGTTGCAGGCCGGCAGGACCAGGGCAGCGCCTTTGCCTCGCTTCGGGCAGATCGCCCCGAAGATATAGGTCGAGGCTGTGCGCTGGTCCTGCGGGGCTGACGGTCTGGTGCCACGCCTGGCCCAGCGCCTGGTGAGCTTGTTCTTCTGGCCGATGCGGGCCTCGTCGGCAAACCAGATCTCTAGCTTGTCCCGGTGGATGCCCTTGTCCCGGGCGATCGCCAACAGGCGCGGGGGAAAACTTTTTTAAAATCCTCAATGGATCCCTCAGCCTGGGCATGATTGCGTGGTCTGGCTGACAGCTTGCGATAGCCCATCGCACGAAGTTCCCGGCTCAAAGTCTGCTTGGCAATGCTGATCCGGAACTCTTCCCAGATCCACTGACACAGGTCGACCAGGCGCCAGCGTACCACCCCATGGGCTGCCGGAACCGGCCCGCTCTCCAGCATCTGCACCAGCGCAGCCCGCTGCCTGTCGCCAAGCTTCGAGGGCTGGCCAGGCGCCTTGCGGTTGACCAGTCCATCCGGCCCCTCGGCATTGAACCTCACCACCCAGTCCCGCACGATCTGCAGCGTCACGCCACCAAGCTGTGCTGCCTGTGTCCGCGTTGCTCCATCATAGATCGCCGCAAGCGCCAGCAGGCGGCGGGTCTGGCCCGCATCTTTCGACTGCCGGGCAATCGCCCGCAACCTGGTTGCATCAAAATCTGCACGCAGAGCTATCGGCATGGCAAACCTCCTTTGCTTGCCATGCTGAATCACGCTGCAACTGATTTGAAAACCCCAAACGAGTCAGGACCTCAGAGACTCGGTATGAGGATTTTAAAAAAGTTTCCCCTCGCGCCTGGCGGCGATCGCCAAAGATAAGGGCATCCACCGGGACAAGCTAGAGATCTGGTTCGCCGACGAGGCCCGCATCGGCCAGAAGAACAAGATCACCAGGCGTTGGGCCAGGCGTGGCACGAGACCGTCAGCCCCACAGGACCAGCGCACGACCTCGACCTATATCTTCGGGGCGATCTGCCCGAAGCGGGGCAAAGGAGCTGCCCTGGTCCTGCCGGCCTGCAACACCGAGGCCATGAACCTGCATCTCGCCGAGATCTCTGGCGAAGTCAGCCCTGGCGCTCATGCCGTCGTTATCCTCGACCAGGCCGGCTGGCACCTGTCGAAGCGCCTCAAGGTTCCTGCCAACATTACCCTGCTCCCGCTCCCACCCAAATGCCCTGAACTGAACCCGGTAGAGAACATCTGGCAGTTCATGCGCGACAACTGGCTGTCCAACCTGGTGTTCACGTCCTACGACAACCTGGTCGATCACTGCTGCCATGCTTGGAACAGCCTCATCGACCAGCCCTGGCGCATCATGTCCATCGGCCTGCGTGACTGGGCTCACAGGTTCTGATCAATGGGATTTGGTATCAGCAATGACTTTCAGGAAGTGACGGACGCAGACGCAGAGCGGCTTGGTGAGGCACTTGCCGCTGCAGCCGACG
>JBARVM010000167.1:0-2823 GCA_049646265.1 Paracoccaceae bacterium | reverse complement strand
GCATCGGCCATTTCGAGGAACCGGTGCCCTATTGGGATCTGCCCGCCACCCGGCAGGTAACCATGGCGCTGGATCTTGATGTGACGGGCGGCGAACAGGACTGGGATCTGGCCACATGGGCGCGGATGATCGAAACGCGCGCCGTCGATATCCTGCAGCCTGACGTCATGTATATGGGCGGCCTGTCACGGACCTTGCAGCTTTGCCGCATGGCTGACGCGGCGGGCATGCAGGTAACGCCCCATTCGGCCAACCTGTCGCTGGTGACGATCTGTACCATGCATCTTCTGGGAGCCATTCCCAATGCCGGCAAATATCTGGAATTTTCCATCGAAGGCGCCGACTATTACCCGTGGCAAGAGGGGCTCTTCCTTGGTGCGCCCTTCTGCGTCACCGGTGGCAAGGTCCAGATCCCCGATCAGCCCGGCTGGGGGGTGGAGATCGCGCCCGACTGGCTCGACAAGGCCCGCTATCAGGTCAGCGAGGCCTGATCCGCCCCGAACGTGCGGCGCGGGCGGCTTTTCACCGAAGCTCCGCCGCAAGGCTTTGCGCAGCCCTGCGGCAATGCTAGACTTGCGCGGGACGCGGCGATAGATATCCGGGGTGACAAAGGGTTAGCGCTAACCCCGCTAATTGGAAGGTTCGAACATGGTCTCTCGCGTTATCCCGGTAGAAGCATTCGATCTGGTCATATTCGGGGCCACCGGCGATCTGGCGCGGCGCAAGATCATCCCCTCGCTCTTCCGGCGTTTCGTTGCGGGCCAGCTGCCGGAGGCCGCGCGGATCATCGGTGCCGCCCGCAGCGAGATCAGTTCCGAAGAGTTCCGCAGCATGACCGAAGAGGCAATCGTCGCCTTTGGCGGCGGCGCGAGCCGGGACAAAAGCGCGGTTGCCAGCTTTGTGCGGCTGATCAGCTATGTGGCGCTTGACGCGCGCGGGGATACGGGTTGGGCAGACCTGAAATCCCTTATGCGTCAAGGGGTTGTGCAGGCTTTCTACTTCTCAGTCTCGCCAGACCTCTTTGGCGATATTGCCAGCCGCTTGCACGGGTTTGGCATCGCAGGGCCGGAAGCGCGGATCGTGGTGGAAAAACCTTTTGGCCGCGATCTGGCGACGGCGCGGGCGCTCAATGAAACGCTGGCGGCGCATTTCGCCGAACGGCAGATCTACCGGATCGACCATTATCTCGGCAAGGAAACCGTACAGAACCTGATGGCTGTGCGCTTTGCCAATATCCTGTTTGAACCTTTGTGGAATGCGCGCCACGTCGATCATGTCCAGATTACCGTGGCAGAAACCGTCGGCGTCGGCGGGCGCGGTGCCTATTATGACCGCTCGGGCGCCATGCGCGACATGGTGCAGAACCATATGATGCAGCTTCTCTGCCTGATCGCGATGGAGGCACCCTACCGGTTTGACCCGGATGCGGTGCGCGACGAAAAGCTGAAGGTTATCCATGCGCTGGAACCGGTCGGGGCAGACGATATTGTTCGTGGCCAGTACCGGGCGGCGGCGGGCCAGAAGAGCTATGTCGAGGATGTGGAAAACCCCGGCTCCTCGACTGAAAGCTATGTGGCACTGCGGGTGCGGGTGGCAAACTGGCGGTGGAAGGGCACGGATTTCTATCTGCGTACCGGCAAGCGGCTGCGCGCCCGCGCCTCTGAAATCGCCATTGTTTTCAAGGAGGTGCCCCATTCGATCTTCGGCGACGAAGAGGGTTGGCGCGAAAATGTACTGGCCATTCGGCTGCAACCGAACGAAGGCATGACCCTGTCGGTGATGATCAAGGAACCGGGGCCGGGCGGGATGCGTCTGAAAGAGGTGCCTCTGGACATGTCCTTCGCCGAGGCCTTGGGCGAGGAAATAGACGATATTCCAGATGCTTACGAGCGTTTGATAATGGATGTTATCCGCGGCAACCAGACGCTCTTCATGCGCGGGGACGAGGTGGAGGCCGCCTGGGCCTGGACCGACCCGATCATCGCGGGATGGGAAGACCGGTCAGAAAAGCCATTGGCTTATGATGCGGGGTCGAGCGGACCGGAGGATGCTTTGATGTTGATGCATCGTGACGGGCGGCGCTGGCGGGAGATACGGGAATGAGGCTTCTCACCTATCCGGACCGCGATCTTTTGGTGGCGGCTGTCACCGACGCGATCGCCACCGATCTGACCGCCGCTTTGCGCCAGAAAGACCGTGCCAGCCTGTGCCTGCCCGGCGGCACCAGCCCCGCCCCGGTGTTCGAGATGCTGTCGGGTGTCAATCTGGACTGGGGGCGGGTCTGTTGCTTTGCTACCGACGAACGCTGGCTTCCCCTTGATCATCCACGCTCCAACGCCGGACTGATCCGGCGGCACATGTTGAAGAATGAGGCGAAAGATACGGAATTCATTCCGTTTTTTTCGGATATGGACATGCCGGAGCCGGCGATGGATGGGCTGATCGCCGCCCTCTCGCCATATCTGCCGATTTCAGTTCTGCTGTTGGGCATGGGGGCCGATATGCATATCGCCTCGCTCTTTCCCAGGGGCGACCGTCTGGCAGAGGCGATGTCGGCAGAGGCGCCGGTCCTGATCCCCATTCGCGCGCCGGAGGCGGAGGAGGTGCGCGTGACCCTGTCGGCTCGGATCTTGCGTGACGCCATGGCAACACATGTGCTGATCACCGGCAAGGACAAGCGCGAAAGCCTTGAAAAAGCGCAGGAATTGCCAGCAGAAATAGCCCCGATCAAGGCCGTTTTGGCCAATGCAACCGTCCATTGGGCGGAATGAGGACCTGATGAGCCTGTGGAATGAGCTGAAAGACCATCACCAACGCCATCGC
>JBARVM010000166.1:0-1762 GCA_049646265.1 Paracoccaceae bacterium | reverse complement strand
ATGTCATGGCTTGCAAGTTGCGCGCCTCGGTTCCAAACTCGGCCAGAACCTGAAAACGGGAGCCCAATGATGTCTCTTCTGAAAGGCGCCACCGACGTGCGCGAAAACGCCTACGCGCCCTATTCCCGGTTCAAGGTCGGTGCCGCCCTGCGCGCCACATCAGGCAAGGTCTATGTTGGCGTGAATGCCGAAAACGTGGCCTATCCCGAAGGCACCTGCGCCGAGGCAGGTGCAATCGCCGCCATGTGCGCGGGCGGCGATTACGAAATCGCCGAACTGCTGGTCATCTCTGACAGCCCGACACCAGTCACCCCTTGCGGCGGTTGCCGCCAGAAGATCGCCGAATTTGCCGGGCCGGACGTGGCGATAACCATGGCGACGACGGCGGGCAAATCCAGCGTGGTCACCCTGGCCGATCTGCTGCCCGGCTCCTTCAATGCCGGCCATATGGCCAATGTCGATGCCAACTGACTTCGACGCCCGCAGCATTATTGCCGGGCTTCGCGCGGGGCTGCCGCCCGAAGCCGGGGCGCTGGACTGGTTTGCGCAAGGCCTGGCCTCGGGCGAGGTGTCGGATGCGCAGGCCGGGGCTTTTGCCATGGCGATCTGCCTGCAAGGCCTGGGCGAGGCCGGGCGCGTCGCGCTGACCCGCGCCATGCAAACCAGCGGCGAGCAGTTGGAATGGAATTTGCCAGGCCCGGTGCTCGACAAACATTCCACCGGCGGGATCGGGGATTGCGTGTCACTGCTGCTGGCCCCCGCGCTTGCGGCCTGCGGGGCCTATGTGCCAATGATCTCTGGCCGCGGGCTGGGCCATACCGGCGGCACGCTGGACAAGCTCGAATCCATTCCCGGCCTGCGCACCGACCTGACCACGGCGCAATTGCGCAACCAGTTGGGCCAGATCCGTTGCGCCATCATCGCAGCTTCCCCCCAAATCGCCCCGGCAGACCGCCGCCTCTACGCCATTCGCGATGTCACGGCGACGGTTGAAAGCATAGATCTGATCACCGCCTCGATCCTGTCCAAGAAACTGGCCGCCGGGCTGGAAGGGCTGGTGCTCGATGTCAAGCTTGGCTCCGGTGCCTTCATGAAAACCGAAAGCGAGGCGCGCGCACTTGCCCGGGCGCTGGTGTCCACGGCGCAAGGGGCGGGTTGCATGACCACAGCCTTGATCACCGATATGTCGCAACCGCTGGCCGCCAGCGCGGGCAATGCGCTGGAAGTGATCGAGGTGATGGAAACCCTGACCGGGGCTTCGGTCAACCCCGCACTTTGGGATCTGACAGCCGCCTTGGGCGGCGAGGCGCTGGCCTTGGGCGGGCTTGCGGCCGATGCCACGGACGGTGCCGCGCGGATTGAGCAAGCCCTGGAATCCGGTGTGGCCGCCGAGTTTTTCGGCCGCATGATCGCTGCGCAAGGCGGGCCTGCCGATTTCGTCGACCGCTGGCCCGACCGCCTGCCGGCCGCCCCGGTGATGATTGACTTTCCCAGCCCGTCGGCCGGGTTTGTGGGGGCCATTGATACTGAAAGCCTTGGCCAGATCGTGGTGCATCTTGGTGGTGGACGGCTGCGCGGCGATGACCGCATCAACCCATCGGTCGGCCTGTCTGACCTTGCCGGCATCGGCGAAATGGTCGAGGCCGGCCAGCCTCTTGCGCGGATTCATGCCGCCACGCTCGAAGGTGCCGAAGCCGCGTTGAACCACCTGAAAGCAGCCTATACCCTGCAAGAAACAGCCCCCGAAGAGCCCCCCTTGATC
>JBARVM010000165.1:0-2647 GCA_049646265.1 Paracoccaceae bacterium | reverse complement strand
GGACAGAGGCGGGCGTTCAGGCGATGCTGATTTACATGGCGATTTATGTGGCGATGAACCTTGGCACTTTCGCGCTGATCCTCGCGCTGGAGAAGGATGGTCGGCCAAGCACCGAGATCGCCGATCTGAACCAGTTTGCGCGGCGGGCGCCGGGCAAGGCGCTGGCGCTTCTGATCCTGATGTTCTCTTTGGCAGGCGTGCCGCCGATGCTGGGCTTTTTCGCCAAGTTCGGCGTACTGCAGGCAGCGGTTGATGCGGACATGGTCTGGCTGGCGCTGCTTGGGGCTGTGGCCTCGGTCATTGGCGCCTTCTATTATCTGCGCATCGTCTACTACATGTATTTTGGCGCTGACACTGATGGGGCCACGGCGCGCATGGCGCCAATGGAATGGCTGATGCTGATGGGGTCGGCTGCGGTGATGCTTTTGGGCGTGATCAACCTTTTCGGCATCGAAGGCGCGGCGGCGATGGCGGCGCAGGCACTTGTGCGCTGATCAGGTCCTGAACTGGCCAGAGGGTGTTTCGCGGCATGTTCTGGCAGAAGTTGACAGCACCAATGCCGAGGCTTTGCGGCTGGCGCCGGGTCTCAGCCACCCGGCCTGGATCATGGCGCGCCGCCAGACCGCAGGGCGGGGCAGGCGCGGCCGCCCATGGGTCAACCCCGCGGGCAACTTTTCCGCAACCCTGCTGATGCAACATAGCGGCACCCCGCTGGCCGCGGCGCAGTTGAGCTTTGTCGCGGCCCTTGCCCTGCATGACAGTCTGACCGAACTCTGCGGAGCGGGGGCGGAAATTGGCCTCAAATGGCCCAATGATGTCTTGTTGAACGGTGGCAAGGTCGCGGGGATCCTGCTGGAAAATGCGCAGCAGGGTCTGGGCCCTTCCGCAATTGCCATCGGGATCGGTGTCAACCTCTGTCAGGCCCCTGTCAGCGCGGATCTGCCGGAACCCGGCACAACGCGCCCCGTTTCCATCTTGGGTGAAACCGGATTGCGGATCAGTCAGGACCAGATGCTTGATCATCTTGCGCCAGCTTTCGCCCGCTATGGCGCGCAATGGGCGCTTGATGGTTTTGCGCCGATCCGGACCGCTTGGCTGGAAAAAGCCACACGTCTTGGTCAGGAAATCACCGCCCGCACGATGACAGAGACGATCACGGGCATATTTGCTAGGCTGGATGGCGACGGCTCGCTTGTCTTGCAGACGGGGACCGGGGAACGGGTCATCTCGGCCGCCGATATCTATTTCTGACGGGGGTAGGGACATGCTCTTATGCATCGACTGCGGCAACACGAATACGGTCTTTTCGGTCTGGGATGGCAGCCGTTTCATCGCCACATGGCGCATTGCCACCTATCACCAACGCACGGCAGATGAATATTTTGTCTGGCTGTCGACACTGATTGATGCGGCGGGGATCGACTTGAAGGTCGAGGCGGCGATCATCTCCTCTACCGTGCCGAGGGTGGTCTTTAACCTGCGGGTTCTTTGCGACCGCTATTTCAACTGTCGCCCGTTGGTGGTCGGCCGTCCCGATTGCGCGCTGCCGGTAGAGCCGCGCGTCGATCAGGGCACGACGGTCGGGCCGGACCGTCTGGTCAATACGGTTGGCGGGTTTGACCGGCATGGCGGCGATCTGATCGTCGTCGATTTCGGTACCGCCACCACCTTTGACGTGGTTGACACTGATGGCGCCTATATCGGCGGGGCCATTGCGCCGGGGGTCAACCTGTCGCTCGAGGCGCTGCATATGTCCGCCGCGGCCCTGCCGCATGTCGATGTCTCCAAACCCGCGCAGGTCATCGGGACCAATACGGTCGCCTGTATGCAGGCTGGGGTCTTTTGGGGCTATGTCGGCCTGGTCGAGGGGATCGTGCGACAGATTTCTGCCGAACGCGGCCGGAAAATGAAGGTTATTGCAACTGGGGGGTTGGCCTCGCTTTTCGAACAGGGCACAGAGGTTTTCGAAGCCGTCGAGGACGATCTGACCCTGCATGGGCTGATGTTGATCCACCGGTATAACAAGGAACTGGTTAGCCAATGAGCAAAGAACGCCTGATCTACCTGCCTCTGGGCGGCGCCGGCGAAATCGGTATGAATTGCTATGTCTATGGCTATGGGCAAGCGGGGCAGGAACGGCTGATCATCGTCGATCTCGGGGTTGCCTTCCCGGATATGGAAAGTTCGCCGGGCGTTGATCTGATCATGGCCGATATCGCCTGGCTTGCCGAACGCCAGTCGCAGATCGAGGCGATTTTCATTACTCACGGGCATGAGGATCATGTTGGTGCCGTGGGCCACCTCTGGCCCGCCATGCGTGCCCCGATCTATGCGCGCAAGTTCACCGCCGCACTGGCGGTGATGAAGATGGAAGATGCAGGCCACTCCGCCGATGCGGTTCATGTGGTCGAGGCGCGCCCGCATGTGGTGGAGGCGGGCCCCTTCAAGGTGCAATTCGTACCGGTCAGCCATTCTATTCCCGAAAGTGCCGGGTTGATCATCGATACGCCCGCTGGCCGAGTGGTGCATACCGGCGACTTCAAGCTTGATGGCTCGCCCGTCGTTGGCGATCCTTTCGACCCAGAAGACTGGCACCGGCTGGCGCGCGAAGCAGGGCAGGTGCGCGCCCTTGTCTGCGATAGTACCA
>JBARVM010000164.1:0-4739 GCA_049646265.1 Paracoccaceae bacterium | reverse complement strand
TGCCGAGCGACAGTCGCCATTTCGGCCATCTGGCCTATGAGGTGGAGGATATCTATGCCACCTGCGCCCATCTGCAGGCCAACGGCGTGACGATCAACCGCCCGCCGCGCGACGGGCATATGGCCTTTGTTCGCTCGCCCGACAATATCTCGATCGAGCTTTTGCAGAAAGGGGCGGCCAAGGCCCCGGCGGAACCCTGGGCGAGCATGGGCAATACCGGCCACTGGTAACTGTTGGGGGCGGTTGATCCGGACTAGTAGATATAGCGGATCTGGTCGCCCCAGTAGCGTTCCATGCGGCGCAGAAATCCGTTGATGTCGCCCATGGTGGTCATGCCGATCAGGCCACGGCTTTCGATCCCGTCGGCGTGGCGCTGGAACAGTTCCGCGACCTGCTGGCGCACAAGCGCGCCCTTGTCGGTCAGCCTTACCCGGACGGAGCGGCGGTCAAGCTCGCTGCGTTCATGGTGCATATAGCCCATCTCGACCAGTTTCTTGAGGTTGTAGGACACGTTCGAGCCCTGATAGTAGCCACGGCTTTTCAATTCGCCCGCCGTCACCTCATTCTCGCCGATATTGAACAGCAAGAGCGCCTGCACCGCGTTGATTTCCAGCTGGCCCAGGCGTTCAAACTCATCCTTGATCACGTCGAGCAAAAGCCGGTGCATCCGTTCAACAAGGCCAAGCGTTTCCAGATAGGTGGCCAGATAGCTCGGGCTGGACTGGGCTGGCAGCGAGGATTGCAGGGTCATCATCAGTCTCCGTCACATGGGCATTGGCTGACAATCGACCAAAAAGACCAAATTTCGGTTAAAAGCTCTGGATCGGCGAAGGGCGGCCCCGCAGAGACACCCAGGGGCTGGTCAGCCGTGATGGCGACTGACGGCAAAGGCGGTGATCCGGGCGATCAGCGGGGCGAACCGGGCGGGCGGCGTGGCCGCGCCGGTGATCCATGGAAAGATGTCCTGATCGTTTTCGGCCAGAAGTGCCTCGAACAGATCCCGGTCGGCAGCGGACATGGCGGCCAGATGCGCATCGGCATAGGGGCCAAGCACCAGATCCATCTCTTTCATGCCGCGCCGCCAGCTGCGCATGGTCATGCGGCGCAGGCGGGCCTCGGGGCTTTCCTCGGCCATCCTGTCAAGCCTCGCCCGCCAGAACCAGGCGCAGGCGCTTTTCGGCGGCACCAATCCGGGCGCCAAGATGCAGCGCCTCGCGCCGCAACTGCTGCATTTCACTGACAAGGGCGGTGGCCTGTTGCCCCTGATCGATACGAGGCGCCTCTGCACTATCGGGCCCCTCCGGCCCGGTGCCCTCCCCTGTCAAAAGCCAGCCGAGCGATACGCCCAAAAGGCCCGACAGCATCTGCACCCGGTTGGCGCGCGGGGCCGAGGCGTCCGCCTCCCAATGGCCGATGGTTTCAGCGCGCACGCCCAGCTTTCTGGCCAGATCGGCGATTGTCAGCCCCTGCGCCTCGCGCGCGGCCGACAGCCGGTCGCCAAAAGTTGCGGTTTCGCTGCCATACCATCCGTCCGTCATCACTGATTGTCCCTTTCAGGTCTTAAAGTCGCTTGTCTGTCGAAGGGCGGCACCCTATGAGATGGGCCCGGCAGATACAACCCGGAGCGCCCAATGGCCTTTTTATCCGACACTCTTTCGCGTGTGAAACCCTCCCCCACCATCGCTGTCAGCAATCTGGCGAGAGAGTTGAAGGAGGCGGGCAAGGATGTCATCGGCCTTGGCGCCGGGGAGCCGGATTTCGACACACCGGAGAATATCAAGGCGGCGGCCAAGCGGGCCATTGATCAGGGCAAGACCAAATATACCGCCGTTGACGGTATTCCGGAACTGAAGGCCGCCATCTGCGCCAAGTTCAAGCGCGAAAACGGCCTGACCTATACGCCCGCGCAGGTAACCGTCGGCACCGGCGGCAAGCAGACGCTTTATAACGCGCTGATGGCGACGCTGAACCCGGGCGACGAGGTGATCATCCCGGCCCCCTACTGGGTCAGCTATCCCGACATGGTCCTGCTGGCGGGCGGCACGCCGGTATCGGTGGCCTGCGGCATCGAAAGCAATTTCAAGCTGACCCCGGCGCAGCTCGAAGCGGCGATCACCCCCAAGACGAAATGGTTCATCTTCAACTCGCCCTCCAACCCGACCGGCGCGGGCTACAGCCATGACGAGTTGAAGGGGCTGACGGATGTTCTGATGCGCCACCCCCATGTCTGGGTCATGTCGGACGATATGTATGAACATCTGGTCTTTGACGATTTCAAATTCGTCAGCCCGGCAGAGATCGAACCCGGTCTTTACGAGCGGACGCTGACCTGCAATGGCGTCTCCAAGGCCTATGCGATGACCGGCTGGCGCATCGGCTATGCCGCTGGCCCCGTCGAACTGATCAAGGCCATGGGCACGCTGCAATCGCAATCCACCTCCAACCCCTGTTCGGTGGCGCAATATGCCGCGGTCGAGGCGTTGAACGGCCCGCAGGATTTCCTGGCCGAAAACAAGAAGACCTTTCAGCGCCGCCGCGATCTGGTCGTGTCGATGCTCAATCAGGCGCCGGGCATCACCTGCCCGCGCCCCGAAGGCGCCTTTTACGTCTACCCCGATATTTCCGGCTGTATCGGCAAAACTTCTGCCGGCGGGCGGCTGATCAGCGATGACGAAGCCTTTGCCAAGGCTTTGCTGGAGGAATCCGGTGTCGCGGTGGTCTTTGGCGCCGCCTTCGGTCTTTCGCCAAACTTCCGCGTCAGCTACGCTACCTCCGACAGCGCGCTGGAAACCGCCTGCCAACGGATACAAAGCTTCTGCGCCGGGCTTAGATAATCCGGCGCCCGATCGGATGACCATGACGGACGACCTGCCAACCTATTACTTCCGCGTCCGCGAAAACGGTGCGCTGGCCTTTCGGATCGAACCGCAAAGCCAGTTGCGCCGGATCGAGATGGATCAGATCGCCATCATCAATATCCGCAATGGCGAGATCAAGCCGCATGGCGACCGCGGTCTGAGCGATGAGGACATGGCGGCCATTACCGATTGGATGGGCCGCCGCACCGAAGAGCTGGCGCGGCGGGAGATTGACGATATCCGCCGCACCATCGATCAGTTGAACCTGACCGCGCACTGGGCACAGTCCAAGGCCTCTGACGCGGATCTCGAGGCGCTGACAGACGATCTCTTGATGGCCATGCATGATCTGCGCAGCGTGCTCGTCCGGCGCAAGTCCGACCGGCTGTCACGCGGCTGACAGCAGCCGCTATCTGGTTAAGACCCTGCTAGGCCAGTCAAAACCCTAGGCGGGGGCGGTGAACCAGACGCCGCGCCAGAAGCGCGCCATGAGCAAAAGTGCCGCAAGCGCCAGCCCCACAGCCAGCCCCAGCCAGAGGCCCGTCCCCTCCATCCCCAGCGGGAAAGCGAGAAGGTAGCTGACAGTAACGCCAACCATCCAGTAGCTGAAGGCAGCAATGACAAGCGGCATCTGCGTATCCTGCACCCCGCGCAGAAGACCAAGCGCAATGGCCTGCATCGCATCGAAAAGCTGAAACAGCGCGCCCACGGCAAGCAGGCCGGTGCCGATGGCAAGGATGCGCGGCGCCAGCGGGTCCTCCGGGTCAAGAAACAGCCGGATCAGCGGTTCGGGCAGAAAGAGGAAGGTCAGGATCATCGCCCCGGCAAAACCTGCCGACAAGAGGATGGCGGCGCGGGCGGCATCGCCCATCGCCTGCCTGTCGCCCTCGCCCAGCGCGCGGCCAACCCGCACGGTTGCGGCGTTGGAAAGGCCCAGATGCACCATAAAGGCCACCGCCGTCAGTTCCATCGCGATCCCGTGGGCGGCCAGTTCCGCCGTGCCGATCCAGCCCATCATTACCGCGGCCGCGATGAACAGCCCGCTTTCCGCCAGACCAGTCAGCCCCACCGGCAGCCCAAGCCGGGCCACCTGCCAAAAGGCCTGCCAATCCGGCCGCCAGAACCGCTGGAAAAGGTTGAAGCGGCGGCTTGCATCTGACAGGCCCGCATAGGCCATCAGCGCCAGACAGGTAACGGTTTGGGTGAAAAGCGACGCGAGCGCCGCGCCGCGCACACCCAGTTCCGGCGCGCCCCAATGGCCAAAGATAAAGGCCCAGGCGACACAGAAATTCAGCCCCGCCGCCGCCAGCGTGACCCAGAGCACGACCTGCGTGCGTTCCAGCGCGGCCAGCGTGCTTTTCAGCACCATGACAATCAGCGCCGGTGCCATCCCCCAGCCGGCGATACGCAGAAATTCCTGCGCCAGCATCGAGGTGCCCGGCTCCTGCCCGCAGGCGATAAGCAGCGGCGCCGACCACCAGAAAAGCGGGATGGTGAGGACGGAAAACAGGATCGACAGCCACATCCCCATCCGGGTTTCCCGCCGCACGCCGGTTTCATCGCCCCGCCCCAGCGCCGCCGCCACACCGCCCAGCAGTGCAATGCCGAAGCCCGATCCAAGGATGAACAGCATGAAGAAGAAAGAGGCGGCAAGAACCACCGCCGCCAGCGCCTCTACATCATACCAGCCAAGCAGCACCGTGTCGGTCACATGCAACAGCATCTGCGCCTGATGGCTGCCGATGATCGGCAGGCCAAGGGTCAGTATCGCCTTGCCATGGACGCCGTATGAAATGCGGGTCTTCATCGCGCAGCCTTACCGCTGCGGTCGCAAAAGGTCCATATGCCGGATGGGCCGGCCCATACCAGCGCATCCACCCC
>JBARVM010000163.1:0-5386 GCA_049646265.1 Paracoccaceae bacterium | reverse complement strand
GTTCAGATATTCGTCGACCTTTTCAAGATATCCCATGGTCGTCAGCCATTTCTGGTCAGGTCCGACCAGAAGGGCGAGGTCCTTGGTCATATGGCCATCCTCGACCGTATCGACGGTGACCTTCTCGAGCGTGGTGGCAAAGCGCATCAGCGCCTCATTCCCATCAAGCTTGGCGCGGTGTTTCAACCCGCCTGACCAGGCGTAGATCGAGGCAATTGAATTGGTCGATGTCGCCTTGCCTTGCTGGTGCTGGCGGTAATGGCGGGTGACAGTGCCGTGGGCGGCTTCCGCCTCGACTGTCTTGCCATCCGGGGTCATCAGGACCGAGGTCATCAGGCCCAAAGATCCGAACCCTTGCGCCACCGTGTCAGACTGCACATCGCCGTCGTAATTCTTGCAGGCCCAGACATAGCCGCCAGACCATTTCATCGCCGAGGCGACCATATCGTCGATCAGACGATGTTCGTAATGGATGCCCTTTTTCTTGAATTCCGCTTCGAACTCTTCCTCGTAGATTTTCTGGAAGAGATCCTTGAAACGCCCGTCATAGGCTTTCAGGATGGTGTTCTTGGTCGACAGATAGACCGGCCAGCCGAGGTTCAGCCCGTAGTTGAGCGAGGCGCGGGCGAAATCTGCGATGCTTTCGTCAAGGTTGTACATGCCCATGTAAACCCCGGCGGAGGCTGCGTCATAGACGTCTTTTTCGATGACTGTGCCGTCTTCGCCGACGAATTTCATCGACAGCTTGCCCTTGCCCGGAAAACGGAAATCGGTGGCGCGGTACTGGTCGCCAAAAGCGTGGCGGCCGACGACGATGGGTTTGGTCCAGCCCGGCACAAGGCGCGGGACATTGCGGCAGATGATCGGCTGGCGGAAGATCACGCCACCAAGGATATTGCGGATCGTGCCGTTCGGCGATTTCCACATCTGCTTGAGGCCAAATTCCTCCACCCGCGCCTCATCAGGCGTGATGGTGGCGCATTTGACACCGACGCCGTATTTCTTGATCGCGTTGGCGCTGTCGATGGTGATCTGGTCATTGGTGCGGTCCCGCTCTTCGATCCCAAGATCGTAATATTTCAGATCGATATCGAGATAGGGCAGGATAAGCTTTTGCTTGATGAAATCCCAGATGATCCGGGTCATCTCGTCGCCGTCAAGCTCGACGACGGGGTTGGCGACTTTGATCTTTGTCATGAAGGGCCGGCTCCTTGAAAGGTTGGCGGGTTTGGCACGGTCTTAACCGAAAAATCGGAGCGGGAAAAGACGGTATTCCAATGTATACTGAAGCAAGTCCTAACAGCCATCAGCTCCTAAAATAATCTTGGGCCCGGTCCCTTACATAGGACCAGAGGCTCGGCGCGCCACGGGCAACTTTATGGCCAACGCGGGCTTCGAGTTGGTCGAAGCTCACGTCATATTCCGTCCATGTCCCGCCACCCGAGGCAATGTTGTGCATGACCGGCTGCACCCGGTCGAGTGCCTTGGCGAACAGAGCATCGGGAGATTGGGCCAGTTCGAACTCTTCCCAGAGGGCGCGCAGATCGAGTGCCAGGTCGGGGGGGAGGAGGCCAAAGATGCGGTCGGCTGCTTTAGCCTCGGCGGCCTGGGTCTCAAGGCTGCCATGGGCTAGTCCGTTGGCCGAGTGGATGGGGACGTCGCCCACGTCGATTTCAACCAGATCATGCAGGATCAACATCTTGATGACGCGGTAGATCGACACATCCGGCCCGGCCTGATCGGCCAGCACCAGCGCGTAGAGCGTCAGGTGCCAGCTGTGTTCGCCGGAATTTTCGCGCCGCGATGCGTCTGTAAGGGTGGTCGCGCGGAGCACCTGTTTCAGCTTGTCAGCCTCATTCAGGAAGGCGAATTGGGCATTCAGGCGCGCGATATCCATTGGGTCAATGCGCGGAGGAGCTGTCAGGTGGCGCCTTGGGCGGGGCGGCGCCCTTGCGCCGTGCGCTCAAGGTTGCGTCCAGGAACTTGTGACCGCGCCGGGCCGCCAGACGAATGCGGATCGACATCATGAAGGCCTCTTGCAGGGTGGGCGAGGCGGCGCCCAGTTCCTTGGACATTTCCATATAGAAACGGTCATCGCCAAGCTCGTCCATCGCCTTCAGCGTTTCGACGGCCAGCTTGTCGGCCAATTCCTCGACGACGCCCATGCCTACCTCGACACTTCGCCTAGGCGGCGGCCGACGTAATTCTGCACCGTGTTGATCATCGGCAGCATGTGGGTTTCCTCATCCTCGAAGAAATGGCCCGCCCCTTCGATGGATTCGTGGGTGATGGTGATACCCTTCTGATCGCGGAGCTTGCTTACAAGGCTGGCCGTGTCCTTTGGTGTCGCCACCCGGTCGGCGGTGCCGTTGATGATCAGGCCCGAGGAGGGGCAGGGCGCGAGGAAGGAAAAGTCATACATGTTGGCGGGCGGCGCCACCGAGATGAAGCCGGTAATCTCGGGCCGCCGCATCAAGAGCTGCATGCCGATCCATGCGCCGAAGGAAAAGCCCGCGACCCAGCAATGTTTGGAATTGGGGTTCATCGCCTGCAGATAGTCGAGTGCCGAGGCCGCGTCGCTGAGTTCGCCGATACCCTGGTCATATTCGCCCTGGCTGCGGCCGACACCGCGGAAGTTGAAGCGCAAGACGGTGAAGCCAAGTTCGTAGAAGGCATAATGCAGCCGGTGCACGACCCGGTTGTTCATCGTGCCGCCAAACTGCGGATGCGGGTGCAGGATTATGGCGATCGGGGCATCATGCGCCCGCTGCGGGTGATAGCGGCCTTCGAGGCGGCCATCTGGTCCGGGGAAGATCACTTCGGGCATGGGGTGATGAAACTCTTTGTTGTCAGGGGGTGCCAAAGCGTTACCGGTTTGACCGTGCCTGGGGATTGGGGGCCGAAGGCAGGTAAATTCTTGACGGTTTTGCTCAAGTTCCCTAGAATGGTTCTAAATGACGGGCGCGGCATCAAGCGATGTGGCCCGGCGTGCTGGATAGGGTGGAGTTAAGCGGCCCACGGCGCGACGTCAATGATTTTGGGGTGCGGAAGCATGAAACTTTCAACAAAAGGCCGCTATGCGATGGTTGCCCTGACCGATCTGGCAACGGCGAGCCCGGACGCGCTGACCTCTCTGGCCGACATATCGGCGCGGCAGGATATTTCCTTGCCCTATCTCGAACAGCTTTTCGTCAAGCTGCGCCGGGCTGGGCTGGTCGAATCGGCACGGGGGCCGGGCGGGGGGTACCGGCTGGCCAAGGCCCCGGCGGATATCCGCGTCAGCGAGGTTCTGGGCGCGGTGGATGAGACGGTGAGCGCCCTGCATACGGGGGCGGGGGCGACGGGTGGTATTTCCGGCAGCCGGGCGCAGAGCCTGACCAATCGGCTGTGGGAGGGACTTTCGGCGCATGTCTATGTCTTCCTGCATCAGGTGACGCTTGCCGAGGTAATCGGCAATGGGTTGAAGCCCTGTCCGGCGGTGCCGGCCTTGTTTGTCATGGTGGATGAGTGAGCACCTGCGCACATAGTCTGGCGCGTTTAGCGCCGGTTTTTTACCCGGGCCGCCTTGCGGCGGCGGGTGCCTCCGGCGGAGGTATTTTGAAACAGAAGAAGGCAGGGTCGTGACAGGACGCGTGTATCTCGACTGGAATGCGACGGCGCCCTTGCGGCCGGAGGCGCGCGCGGCGGTTGTCGCGGCGCTGGACCTGATGGGCAATCCTTCATCGGTTCATGCCGAGGGACGCGCGGCGCGGGGGCTTGTCGAGGCGGCGCGGGCGGATGTGGCGGCGCTGGTAGGGTGCCGCGCGGCGGAGGTTGTCTTTACCTCTGGCGCGACAGAGGCGGCGGGGGTGTTGTCGGGCCTGCCCGAGGGGTGCAATGTCTTTGTCGATGCGGCGGCACATGATTGTCTGATGGCGCATATGCGGCTTAATGGGACGGCGCCCGCTGGCCATACGCTGGCGATGGGATTGGCCAACAGCGAGACCGGGGTGATCACCGAGCCGCCCCAGAAGGGCGCGGGTGGTTATGCCTTTGGGGCGCGGCTGGCGGACTGGTTGCTTTTGGATGTGGTGCAGGCCGTCGGGCGCGTTCCCTTTGCCTTTTCCTGGTCTGGCGCCGATCTTGCCATTCTTTCGGCCCACAAGATTGGCGGGCCGAAAGGGGTAGGTGCCTTGATTGTCCGGCAGGGGCTGGATATCAGCACGCTTCGCCCCGGTGGCGGGCAGGAGATGGGGCGGCGTTCCGGTACGGAGAATGTTGCGGGTATTGCCGGTTTCGGGGCTGCGGCGCGGGCGACGATGGTTGATCTTGACCGCGGGGTCTGGTCGGGCGTTGCGGCCTTGCGGGACCGGCTGGAGGCGCGGATCCTTGCTGCGTCTTCCGAGACCATTGTGGTTGGGTGCGAGGGGCCACGATTGCCGAACACCAGCTGTCTGGTGACGCCGGGCTGGAAGGGAGAGACGCAGGTGATGCAGATGGATCTGGCCGGTTATGCGATCTCTGCCGGGTCGGCCTGTGCCTCTGGCAAGGTGAAGTCGAGCCGGGTCTTGCAGGCGATGGGATTTGATGCGGCCGATGCCTCCTCGGCGATCCGGCTGTCGTTGGGGCCGGCGACGACAGAGGCGGACGTGGATGGTTTTGTCGAGGCCTGGGTGGGTGCGCGTGCGCGCCAGCGGGGACGGGCTGCATGAGTAATTTCCAGCAACGAACTGAAAAAGAACGGAAAAATTGTGATGTCTGATGGTGGTGAAGCGGTGGTTGATCTGGAAGTTCGTGAAGGTGTGGACCGCGAGACGGTCGAGACCGTCCAGAATATGGGCGCCTATAAATACGGCTGGAACACCGAGATCGAGATGGATTATGCGCCCTTGGGCGTGAACGAGGATATCGTGCGCCTCATCTCCTCCAAGAATGAAGAGCCGGAGTGGATGACCGAATGGCGGCTTCAGGCTTTCCGTCGCTGGCAGGGGATGGAGGAGCCGCGCTGGGCAATGCTCAACTATCCCGAAATCGACTATCAGTCGCAGTATTACTATGCCCGGCCGAAAAGCATGGATGAAAAGCCAAAGTCTTTGGATGAAGTCGATCCGAAGCTTCTGGCGACTTACGAAAAGCTTGGTATCCCCTTGAAGGAACAGATGATTCTGGCTGGCGTTGAGGGGGCGGAAGCGGCGCCCGCCGATGCCCGCAAGGTGGCGGTGGATGCTGTTTTCGACTCTGTCAGCGTCGGTACGACCTTCAAGGCGGAACTGGCCAAAGCGGGGGTGATTTTCTGCTCCATTTCCGAGGCGATCCGCGAGCATCCGGAGCTGGTGAAGAAATATCTCGGCTCTGTCGTGCCGCAGTCGGACAATTTCTTCGCGACACTGAATTCGGCGGTCTTTTC
>JBARVM010000162.1:0-1917 GCA_049646265.1 Paracoccaceae bacterium | reverse complement strand
GCACGTTCCTGATGAATTCGAAGACCGCAGGGGCCGTGCGCAAGATGAAGGATGCAGACGGCCGCTTCATGTGGTCAGACGGGCTGGCGCTGGGCGAACCATCGCGACTGATGGGCTATCCGGTGCTGATTGCCGAAGACATGCCCGATATTGCCGCCGACAGCCGCTCCATCGCCTTTGGCGACTTCCATGCGGGCTATACGGTCGCCGAACGTCCCGACCTGCGCATCCTGCGCGACCCCTTCTCGGCCAAACCGAATGTCCTTTTCTATGCCTCCAAACGGGTCGGCGGCGATGTTACGGACTTTAACGCCATCAAGCTGCTGAAGTTCGCCATCAGCTGATCCTTGCAGATCCGGTACGCGCATCCCCTGCGGGGTGCGCGCACCGGGGCGCGGGCATGATCAATCTTCCGCATTGTCCAGCTGCTCCCTCCGTCCGAGCGATGCGGCGCTGATCGGCCCGCGCCAATCAGGGCAGAAACCTTTCTTTGGAGACCTCCCATGATGCTGACTGAACTGACGACAGTGCCGACGCCGGCGCTGCCGCTGCAGGAATTTAAGGACCATTTGCGACTGGGCACCGGTTTTGCCAACGATGGGGTGCAGGACGTCCTTGCCGAGGGTTACCTGCGGTCGGCCATAGCCGCGATCGAGGGGCGTATCGGCAAGGCGCTGATCACCCGTGATTTCCAGTTGCGGCTGGAGGGGTGGCGGGACGGGCGATCCCAGGCCTTGCCGGTAGCACCGGTGGCGGCAATCGTCTCGGTCACCGTGACCGCGGCTGACGGTACGCCCACGGTTCTGCTGCCGTCAACCTACCGGCTGGTGCCCGACATGCACCGGCCGCGGCTGACCGGCGCTGGCCTTTGCCTGCCCTCCATCCCGACGGATGGTCATGTCGATGTGGTCTTTACCGCTGGCTTTGCCGCAGCCTGGGTTGGCGTGCCGGTCGATCTGGCGCAGGCGACATTGCTGCTGGCCGCCCAGTTTCATGAAAACCGCCATGAGGGGCGCGAACAGGGAGCGGTTCTGCCCTTTGGCGTCATGGCGCTGATCGAACGTTGGCGGACGGTGCGGGTGCTGGGCGGGGGCGAGGCATGAAGCCGCCGCGTTTGAACCGCAAGCTGACCCTGCAAGAAGCGCAGCGCAGTGCCGACGGGGCGGGTGGCTTTGCGTTGGTCTGGGTCGATCTTGGGTCGATCTGGGCCGCGATCAGCGCAGGAACCGGGCGCGAAAGGGCGGGCGAGTCGCTGACTGTTTCGACTGTTCCCTATCGCATCACTGTGCGCGGCGCACCCGAAGGCGCGCCGACACGGCCAAAGCCGGAGCAGCGTTTTGTCGAGGGTGGGAGGGTCTTTCTGATCACAGCCGTGGCAGAGGCCGATCCGGATGGCCATTACCTGACCTGTTTTGCCAATGAAGAGGTGCTGTCATGAGCTATGGGGTAGCGGCAGCCTTGCAAGCGGCAATCTATCAAAGGTTGGTTGCCGACACTGCACTGGACGCTCTGATCAATGGGGCGATCTACGATGCGGTGCCGCCGGGCACGCCGGCGGGCACCTATGTGTCCATTGGTCCGGAAACGGTTCGCGATGCTTCCAGCCAGACTGAACGGGGTGCCCTGCATGACTTTTCCATTTCCGTCGTGACGGATGCCGCGGGGTTCCAGAACGCAAAGGCAATCGCCGCTGCGGTCTCGGACGCGCTGGTCGGTGCGCCGCTGATCCTGGCGCGGGGACGTTTAGTGGGGCTTTGGTTTCAGCGCGCCCGGGCTCGTCGCGTGGAAGAGGCCGATGTGCGCCGGATTGATCTGTTCTTTCGGGCCCGGGTGGAGGACTGACGCCCTCCACGGGCCTATGAAGTTGCAAATATCGAACAAAAACTGAGTGTTTGACGAAAAAGTTCGTCAAATACT
>JBARVM010000161.1:0-3475 GCA_049646265.1 Paracoccaceae bacterium | reverse complement strand
GATTTTTTTCCTTGCTCATGGCTTACTTCCTCTTCGCTTTCTTGTCAGCGGCGTGACCGTAGTAGGTACGGGTCGGAGAATATTCGCCGAATTTCTGACCAATCATCTCTTCGGTGACATTCACGGGGATGTGCTTGTGGCCGTTATAGACCCCAAAAGTCAGACCGACGAACTGCGGCAGAATGGTGGAACGACGCGACCAGATCTTGATCACTTCGTTTTTGCCCGACTCGCGCGACTTATCTGCTTTTTTCAGCACATAACCGTCGACGAAAGGGCCCTTCCAAATAGAACGTGCCATGGATTAACGCCCTTTCTTCGCGTTGCGCGAACGAACGATGTATTTATCGGTCGATTTGTTCGAACGGGTCTTGTTACCCTTGGTCCCTTTACCCCACGGGGTAACCGGGTGACGACCACCCGAGGTCCGGCCTTCACCACCACCATGCGGGTGATCGATCGGGTTCATGGCAACACCGCGCACGGTCGGGCGGATGCCCTTGTGACGCATACGGCCCGCTTTACCGAAGTTCTGGTTCGAATTGTCCGGGTTGGACACAGCGCCAACCGTGGCCATGCATTCCTGACGCACCAGACGCAGCTCGCCCGACGAAAGCCGGATCTGCGCATAGCCGCCACCGCGGCCAACGAACTGGGCATAGGTGCCGGCCGCACGGGCCAGCTGACCACCCTTGCCGGGCTTCAACTCGACATTATGCACGATCGTGCCGATCGGCATGCCCGAGAAGGGCATCGCGTTGCCGGGCTTTACGTCGGTCTTTTCGCCGGCGATCACAGTGTCGCCGATAGCCAGACGCTGAGGCGCAAGGATATAGGCCTGCTCGCCGTCGGCATAGCGCACCAGCGCGATGAACGCGGTCCGGTTCGGATCATACTCGATCCGTTCGACGGTTGCCGCCACATCGAACTTGCGACGTTTGAAATCCACAATACGGTACAGGCGTTTTGCGCCGCCGCCCTTGTGCCATGCAGTTACGCGTCCGGTATTGTTCCGGCCACCCGTTTTCAGCAAACCCTCAGTAAGGGATTTGACCGGGCGACCTTTCCAAAGCTCCGAACGGTCGATCAGAACCAGCCCACGCTGGCCTGGCGTTGTCGGTTTATACGACTTGAGTGCCATGCTCTCTGTCTTCCGTTGCTTTGGACCAATTGGTCCGTTGGATATGGGGCCCCGCAGGTCCCCTGTTCATGAGGCCCCGAAGGTCCTCGGTCGAAAAAACCGCGCGGCCCCGAAATGATCGGGGCCGCGAGATTCGCTGCCTTCTATCAAAGCCCCGAAGAGACGTCGATAGTGTTCCCTTCTTCAAGGGTGACATAGGCTTTTTTCACGTCGTTCCGCACGCCGGGCCGGCCGCGGAAACGTTTGGTCTTGCCCTTGGTGATCGTGGTGTTGACCGCCTTGACCTTCACACCAAAGACAGACTCGACGGCCTCTTTGATCTGCGGTTTGGTGGCCGACTTCTGTACACGGAACACATAGGCGCCATGCTCGCTGACCAGCGTCGATTTCTCGGTCACGACCGGGGTCTGGATCACATCGTAATGTTCGGGTTTCACGCTCATTTCAGATCACCTTTCCCAAAACGGGCCTGCAGTGCCTCGATCCCCGCCTTGGTGATCACCAGAGTGTCACGCTTGAGGATATCATAGACATTGGCACCCATGGTCGGCAGCACATCGATACCTTCGATATTTGCCGCCGCGCGGGCGAAGTTTGCATTCACCTCGGCACCGTCGATGATCAAAACCCGCTTCCAGCCAAGTTCCTTGGCGGCTTGCGCGACCAGCTTGGTCTTGGCCTCTTTCATATCGAGCGTGTCAAGGATGACCAGCTGGCCAGCCCCGGCCTTTGCCGACAGGGCATGCTTCAGACCCAGCGCCCGGAACTTCTTGGGCAGGTCGTGGGCATGGCTGCGCGGCGTCGGGCCCTTGTAGGTACCACCGTGACGGAAGGTCGGCGCCTTCTTGGAACCGTGGCGGGCGCCGCCGGTGCCTTTCTGGCGATAGATCTTCTTGGTCGAGTAGCTCACGTCGGATTTGCCAAGCACCGAATGGGTACCGGCCTGCGCCTTGGCGCGCTGCCAGCGGACGACCCGGTGCAGAATGTCTGCGCGCGGCTCCAGCCCAAAGATCGCGTCGTCGAGTTCGATCGACCCGGCCTTCTTGGCGTCTAGCTTGATGACATCAAGTTTCATGCTTCACCCCCTTCGGCCGAAGCGGTTTCGACCGGAGCAGCTTCCGCAGCGGAGGCCGCAGATTTCAACCCTGCAGGCATCGGCAGATCCTTGGGCAGCGGCTTTTTGACCGCATCCTTGATCGTGACCCAGCCGCCCTTGTGGCCCGGAACCGAACCTTTGACCATGATCAGACCACGGTCGGCATCGGTGCGAACGACCTGGATATTCTGGGTCGTCACGCGAACGGCACCCAGATGGCCAGCCATCTTCTTGCCCTTGAACACTTTGCCGGGATCCTGGCACTGGCCGGTCGAACCGTGCGAACGGTGCGAAACCGACACACCGTGCGAGGCCCGCAGACCGCCAAAGTTGTGCCGCTTCATCGCACCAGCAAAACCTTTGCCCAGCGAGGTGCCAGCGATGTCCACGAACTGCCCTTCGGCATAGTGGGCAGCCGAAATTTCGGCACCGACCTCGATCAGGTTCTCGGGGCTGACGCGGAATTCCGCGATCTTGCGCTTGGGCGCCACATTCGCCTTGGCGAAATGGCCGCGCATCGCCGCGGTGGTCCGTTTGGCCTTGGCCGTGCCCGCGCCAAGCTGAACGGCGGTATAGCCGTCACGCTCGGCCGTGCGCTGTGCCACGACCTGAAGATTGTCCAACTGAAGAACGGTCACAGGAACCTGTTTGCCGTCTTCGAGAAACAGCCGGGTCATGCCCAGCTTCTTTGCAATAACGCCAGAGCGCAACATGGTTCGTGCCCTCCTTAGTTCAGCTTGATTTCGACGTCGACGCCAGCAGCGAGGTCGAGCTTCATCAGCGCGTCCACGGTCTGCGGGGTCGGATCGACGATGTCGAGAAGACGCTTGTGCGTACGGATTTCCCATTGGTCGCGCGACTTCTTGTCGATGTGCGGACCACGCAGAACCGTGAATTTCTCGATCTTGTTGGGCAGCGGAATCGGGCCGCGTACCGTTGCACCCGTGCGCTTGGCCGTATTGACGATTTCTTGCGTGCTGGAATCCAGAACGCGGAAATCGAAGGCCTTGAGCCGGATGCGGATGTTTTGACTGGACATGTCTTGCCTCTCGCAGGCTTGAAGGTCGAGAGGCAGACCGCGCCTCATTGCGCGGCCTGCATCGAACCCGGAGTCTTTACTTGATGATTTTCGACACGACGCCGGCGCCGACGGTGCGGCCGCCTTCGCGGATGGCGAAGCGGAGTTTTTCTTCCATGGCGATCGGGGCGATCAGTTCGACTTCGAACTTCAGGTTGTC
>JBARVM010000160.1:0-13819 GCA_049646265.1 Paracoccaceae bacterium | reverse complement strand
CCCGGTTCCAGCACCGTGTCGATATCCTCGCGCAGTTCCAGCCCGGCCTCGCGGCCATAGTAATGCGAGAGCACACCGAAGGAATGGCCGTAGCCAAAGGTGCGGTACTGCAAAAGCTGCCGCTCTTCGAAGAACTGGTTGATCTTGGCCGTGACCTCGGCACAAGAGGCGCCGGGTTTCAGGAGGCTGATGCCATATTCATGGGCAGCGACGTTCGCCTCCCATATCTTCAGGCTGGCGGGATCGACCTCGCCCACGAAAAGCGTGCGTTCCAGTGCGGTGTAGTAGCCCGAGATCATCGGGAAGGTGTTCAACGACAGGATATCGCCGCGCTGCAACTTGCGGGCGGTGACGGGGTTGTGGGCACCGTCGGTGTTGATGCCCGACTGGAACCAGACCCAGGTGTCGCGATATTCCGCGTCCGGAAAGCGCTTGGCGATTTCCAGTTCCATCGCGTCGCGCCCAGCCATGGCGACATCGATTTCGCGCACGCCTTCGCGGATCGCATCGCGGATCGCATAGCCGCCAACATCGGCCACATTGGCACCATGTATGATCAGATCAATCTCGGCCTTCGACTTGTGCATGCGCTGTTTCATGGTTGCAGGCGCAATATCGACACGGGCCTTGGGGGCAAGGAAACTGTCGAGTTTTTGCGACTGCAAAAGCGACAGGTGGTCGCCCTCATAACCGATGACCTTGCCGGTTCCGGTCACCGACAGGATGGCCCGCCAGTAATTGTCACGCTGCCAGTCGGTATAGGTGATATTGTCGCCATGGCAGCGGCGCCAGGGCTGGCCCGCGTCGATCCCGGCACTGATGGTGACGCTGTCCTTGGCGGTCACCACAAGGCCGTAGGGGCGGCCGAAAGAGCAATAGAGAAAGCCGGAGTAATAGGCGATATTGTGCATCGATGTCATGACGCAGGCATCGACCCCGGCCTCTGCCATGATCTTGCGCAGACCGGCAAGGCGGGCGTCATATTCAGCGGATGTAAAGGGGAGCACACGGTCGCCCTGGTGAAAGCGATATTGCTGTGGCCGTTGTGTCATTTCAGACCTCACAAGAAGGGGGCTGCGCCTGTGCCAGACCCCGAAAGGTCCCGGCGTTCAGGACTGACGCAAGACGCTGGTCTTGCAAGCGGCGGGGCCTGGCCCCTGTGACGACGCCATCGTCACGGCTCGCGTTGTAGATGACGCAGAACGGGGGCGTCTGGCAAGCGGATTCTTGCGATTATTAGGGCGATGGGCTTGCGGGGCGGGCGGGCCCGACTATCTCCTTTCAAAAGCGAAAGGATATTGGATGCGCTGCCCTGTCGACAATGAAACGCTGGTAATGGCCGACCGCAGCGGGGTCGAGATCGACTATTGCCCGACCTGCCGGGGCGTGTGGCTGGACCGAGGCGAATTGGACAAGATCATCGACCGGGCCACGGGCGGCGATCCGCTGGCCGCAGCCTCGCCCCGTCAGGCGGTGCCGTTGCGCGAGCCGCAGTCCTCGGCCTCATCGCGCGCCGACGAACGCCGCGACCGGCCGCGCCGGCGGGATAATGACGACGACGATGATGACGATGATCGCCGTCGCAAGCCAAAAAAGCGCGAAAGCTTCTTGAGCGAGCTGTTCGATTTCTGATCGGACGTGGGCTTCGCGGTGGTCGGGTTTGAGGCTAACCTACGCTATGCCGCGCTGCGCGCAGATGTCCGTCTAGCCGCGCCCAAATTTTCTGAGCACGCGTTTCAGAAGGCCGTTGCTTGCTTCATCGCGCTTTGTCTCATGAGCAAGGCGTTCCCAGTCATCCGTATCGCCAGGAAGACGTTTCGATTTTTCGACTTCGCGCCCTTCATCGTCGTAGAGCGAGAAGCGCCGCGGGATTTCATCACCTAGGAAGTCCGCAAGAGAAGGCCAATGTGCTCCAATCATGTTGAATTTGGCATAGTACAATTCAACTTCGCCGGTCGAAGCCAAATAAAGGTGCCCTTGGGATGACCACTCGCCATTCATTGCACCGATGCCCAGATGTCCATCCGGGATGTAATCGGGGCGTTCGACTGCGTTCTGATAACAAATGCTGATCGGTTGTCCGATTCCAGCACCCGATCTATTCACTGATCGGCCGATCCCTCCGTGTAAAGAAACACCCAGTAGTCGCGCTCCGTTCATGTGACGAAGAAGCTCCTTATACGGCTCAGGCATATACCGTTCGGCCTCATTTTCGGCGTCGCGCACTCCATGGTCATCTAAGCCAGCATAACGTGTGCAAAGATAGGCGCGGGGAGCGACGAGAGGCACATGCCCAGTCTGGTAAGCGCCATTTTCACCGTCTACCGAACCGAGTGGATCATAACGTTGTCGAAGTTGTCGATCGAGTTGAACAAGGGTTTCGGTTACCGACTTCGTCATCAGATGATCTCGCTACTAACCAAGCTGGACGAGCCTAACACCTATAGCTGCATCTTCAACTGTGCCGCTTTCGATCACTTAGATACTTGGAAGCGGACATTGGCAGGGTGATAGGAAATGACGGCTCCGTCCGCCCAGCAGCCCAGCCCAATTTGCGGACACCCCATTTCGATGTCTGATCAGCTGCGCCCTGCTGCCTATTCGCCGTAGGGCACCCAGATGTTCTTGACCTGTGTGGCGCGGGTGAGGAAGGCCTTGCCCTGACCGGCGGGTGAGAGCCAGTCGCGGTTTTCGGGCGCCCAGGTGACCTTGAGGTTGCCCGCACTTTCCTCTTCGACCATGCGGGTGCCCTCGGCGCTGCCGCAATACCAGATCGCATCCACATCATCATGGCCCGCCAGCGTTTTGGCCAGCTCGTCCCGCGCGCCGGTGACGATATTGACGACGCCGCCGGGCAGGTCGGACGTCTCCAGCACCTGATAAAGGTCGGTCGCCGCCAGGGGCATGTTCTGCGAGGGAACGGCGACCACACGGTTGCCCATGGCGATCGCCGGCAGGACAAGGCTAAGAAAACCCAGAAGCGGCGCATCGGTCGGGCAGGCGATACCCATCACCCCGAAAGGTTCCGGCATGGCCAGTGTGACATGCGCTGATTTGGTGGAATGGACGGCGCCGTCGAACTTGTCGGCTTGCGCGGCATAGTAAAAGGCCCGGCGGATCGCCGCTTCTACCTCTGCCTCGGCCTTCGGTTGGCCTGCGGCCTTCAGGCGGCTGGCGAATTCCCCGGCCCGGGCCGAAAGGTTTTCAGCGATGTAATAGAGCACCTGTGCCCGGTTATGACCGGTAGCCTTGCCCCAGCCTTTGGCGGCATGGGCGGCCTCTACCGCGTTGCGGACGTCCTTGCGGTTGCCCAGACCGGCAAGACCAAGGGTGCGGCCCTTATGGGTAATGGCAAAGGAATAGCCGCTGTCGGGGCGCTTTTGCTTGCCGCCGATGTAAAGTTTCGCCGTGCGGTCTATGGCTGTGGCCATGGCGGGCGCATCGGGCATGGGGCCGGTGGTGGGGGCAATGGGCGGGGCCTCGACCCTTGTCTTGATCTTCGGTTCGGACAGATAGGCCGCCATCCCCTCGCGTCCGCCTTCGCGGCCAAAACCGCTTTCACGGTAGCCGCCGAAACCGGCTGCGGCGTCGAAGATATTCGTGGCATTGACCCAGACAACCCCGGCCTTGACCGAGGCGGCCACATCCAGCGCCAGATTGATATTTTCCGACCAGACAGAGGCGGCAAGCCCGTAGCGGGTGTTATTGGCCAGTTCCACCGCCTCGTCCGGGGTGCGGAAGGTGGTCAGCGTGGCAACGGGGCCAAAGATCTCTACCTCCGACAGGATATTGGCCGGGGCGACATTGGTGAAAAAACCCGGCGCGAAAAAGCTGCCCTTGGCGGGCAGATCGCAGATGGCCTGATGCAATACGGCCCCTTCGGCCTGTCCCTGTGCCACCAGATCGCGGATGCGGTTCAGTTGCACCGGATCGACAATGGCCCCCATGTCGGTGGACTTGTCCAGCGGATCACCGACCCGCAGCTTGGCAAGGCGTATTCTGAGGCGTGCGCAAAAATCATCGGCAATGGATTCCTGCACAAGAATGCGCGAGCCTGCGCAACAGACCTGCCCCTGATTGAACCAGATCGCATCAACGACCCCTTCGACAGCGCCGTCGATATCGGCATCGGCGAAGACCACGAAGGGCGACTTGCCCCCCAATTCAAGCGTCAGCTTCTTGGGCGTCCCGGCCGTGGCCTTGCGAATGGCGCGGCCAACCTCGGTCGAGCCGGTAAAGGCGATTTTGTCGACATCGGCGGCGACCAGCGCGGCGCCTGCCTCCCCATCGCCGGTGACGATATTGACCACACCTTTCGGCAGGCCGACCTCGGCGCAGATCTCGGCAAAGGCCAAGGCAGTCAGCGGCGTATATTCGGCCGGTTTCAGCACGATCGTATTGCCCGCCGCAAGGGCCGGCGCGATTTTCCACGACAACATCAAGAGCGGGAAATTCCACGGTATGATCTGACCGCAGACACCGGCGGGACCGTGGTGGGGAAATTCGTCGGCGACAAGCTCGGCCCAGCCGGCGTGATGGTAGAAATGGCGCGCGACCAGCGGCACGTCGATATCGCGGGTTTCGCGGATCGGCTTGCCATTGTCGAGCGTTTCGAGAACCGCCAAAAACCGTTCGCGTTTCTGGATGGTGCGGGCCAGGGCGTAAAGATGGCGGGCGCGGGCATGGCCGGGCAGGCGCGACCAGCCCGGCAGGGCGGCACGCGCGGCCCGGACAGCGCTGTCAATGTCCGCCGCATCGCCGTCGGCCACATTGGCAAGCAAATCCCCTGTTGCCGGATTGCGGACGGCAAAGCTTTTGCGCGGCGTGGTAAAAGCGCCATTGATGAAATGGCCAAAGCTTTGCCGGGCCTCCAGCCATCTTGTCACCTCGCCCGAAGCTTCGGGGGCGGGGCCGTAATCCATCGTGGCGAGGATGTCGGTGACTTTGGGCATATCAGTTCCTTAAGCCAGTGCGTGGCGGGACGAGGCGGCATAGCGCCCGGTCAGATGATGTTCGAGCTGGCGTTCGATGTCGCCCAGCATGGACGAGGCGCCAAGCCGGAACAGATCGGGCTGCAGCCAGTCATTGCCCAGCTCCTCCTTCATCAGAATCTGCCAGGCGATGGCATCCTTGGCGGTCTTGAGCCCGCCCGCCGGTTTGAAGCCGATCTTCTGGCCAGTTCTGGCGCCATAGTCGCGCAGCGCCCGAACCATGATCAGCGATACCGGAAGGGTGGCATTGACGCCCTCCTTGCCGGTCGAGGTCTTGATGAAATCCGCGCCTGCCTGCATCGCGACCATGCTGGCCTTGTAGGTGTTGCGCAGGGTCTTGAGTTCGCCCGTGGCCAGAATCGCCTTCATATGGGCGGCGCCACAGGCGGCGCGCATCGCGGCCACCTCGTCATAAAGGGCGCTCCAGTCGCCGTTCAAAACCTGTGCCCGGTGGATCACGATGTCGATCTCTTCGGCGCCCTCCTCGACCGCATAGCGTATTTCGGCCAGCCGCAACGGCAGCGGTGTCAGCCCGGCAGGAAAGCCGGTCGCGACCGAGGCGACGGGGATGCCGGAGCCGCGCAGCGCCTTGACGGCGGCGGGAACCATGCTGGGATAGACACAGACGGCGCCAGTGCTCAGCCGCTCCAGCCCCAGCCCTTCCATGATATGGTCGGCCAGCGGGCGGCGGGCCTTGGCGCAAAGCCGTGCAACGCGGTCGGCTGTGTCGTCGCCCGATAGGGTGGTCAGATCGATGCAGCGGATGGCATTGATCAGCCAGGCGGCCTGCCATTCCTTTTTGACCGTGCGCCGGGTTGTCAGGGTAGCGGCGCGCCTTTCTGCGGCCTGTGTGTTTACGGCGATCTGTTCGAACCAGTCTGTTTGCAAGGGCACGCCGGGATTTCGCCGGTGGTTCGAAGCTGCGTCCTGCGCCGGGCCTGCCATGATGGAACCTGCTTGATCGGGTGGGGTAAGTGTCGGCCCCGACTTTACCGAAAGACCGGCGGGGGGGCAACAAAGGAAGTTGACCATGTGGTCAAGCATCGGGGCCAGCTCGCTCTGCGTGCGCCCCTCCTTGCCGATACCCCCCGGGGTTCGCTTTACTTAGCCCGCCAGGTGGCCAACCAGGCGCGGATCCGGCCCCAAAAGCCCCGCGCCCGGGCGCGGGTTGCATCGGCCCGCGCGTCCAGATCGTCAAAGACCTCGTCCACGTCGGCAAGGGCAGGGTCGATGGTGCGTTCGCGAAACTGCAACCACATGCGGCGGATCATCAGGCCAATCAGCGCCAGAACCGTCAGGATCAGCACATTCACCCATGGCAGTACCGTCGCATTAGGCCCGTCTACAGCGCGGATGCGGACGGCGTTGGGATAGATCGACAGGAAGGGAATGCGCCAGCCGTAATGGGTGACGCTGACCCAGCTATAGGGCTCTGACCGGCTTTCCTGAATCGACGCCTCGGCCTGCAGATTGGAACTGTCATATTTGAAATAGGGCGGCCAGATCCAGCCGGTATCCTCGTTGCGATAGACGATGACGCCGCCATCGGCATAGGCCGCCTCGATAAAGCGGATATCGCGGGTGACGGTGGATTCAGACGTGCCGGCATCGGGCGAGGCATAGGCCCATGAATTTTCCCAACCCACACTGGTCAGCCGGTTATAGGTATTGCTGATCCGCACGATATCATGCTGGGGCAGCGTGTAATGCAAAAAGCCCAGAACCAGCGCGGCAAGGCAGGCGCGAAAGCCCCATTTCATACGGCTACGCCCCCGGCTGCCCGCCGGATAACGCAGGGAAAGGAAGATCCAGCCAGCGATGACAAGGGCGATAATCAGGCCCCAAATGATATATCCAGACATGGGAATCCCTACCGATAGTTGATGAAATAGACGATCACGCCAATCGCGATGGTCGGGATCACATAGACAAGCCACAAGAGCCGCCGCCGCAATCCGTGTTCATAGTGCTGCATGCCCTTTTCTATATGGGCCTGCCGTTCGCTTTCGCCAGACCCTTCGGGTGGTGCCGCATCCCATTCCTTTTCCAGCCGCTCCCGCTCTACCGACCGGGAATAGATCGCCAGCAGCAGATAGACGGCGGAGAGGACCAGAAATCCTATGACGATTAGACGGATCAGGCCGATCATCTGCGTTCCTTTCTGACAGCGCCCCAGGGGCCCGCCGCCTCGATTGCCGCACGAGAGGGGGTCGCGCCGCTCGTGTCTGTCATATCAGGTTCGGCGCCGAAAATCGCCTCCCGGGTGCCGACCTTGTCCATCTGATATTCGGCCGCCAGAAAATCCGCGACATAGGTCTTCTTGGCTTCGGACCAACCGGCATAGAGGTGATAGAACAGCTCCTTGTGGCAGATGAAGAGTTGCCGCACATCCAATGGCGCCAGTTCGGCCAAAAGCATGTTGACCAGATCGCGGTTCGGCCCGGCGCTGGCGCGCAGGCTGTAGAAATAGGCAGGATGTTCCGAAGTGATGTCGGGCCATTTGCCGCCAAGTTCTGCCCAGCGCAACAAGGCCGCCAACCCCTGAAACTCCGCCGGCAAGGCCGGGCCGAGGCTGGCGGCGACAGCGCGCAATTCGCGCCTGCTGCCAGTGCCGGTCGCAAGACCCAGCTGCGCTGCGGCGTCAACCAGAATGAAATCCATCTTCTGGCGCAGGATTGCCGCCGCATTGGCGCCGCGTGCCTGCACGATCGGTTCGGCCAGCCCGTTCGCCGCCAGAAACCGGGCGATCAAATTGCGATCGCTCAGGTCCAGCACATGCGCGATCGGCATTTTGCCGAGCTTGTCCTTCGGCCCGATCGAAATGGCCGCCGGATAGTCCACCGACCGAAAGATGTAGATACCGCCAAAATGCGCCGTCCAGAAATTCGCCTGATCAAAGACCGTGGATTTCAGCGCCACGGGATTGCGCGTCACATCGCCGGTCTTTTCCGCCAACCCGATCATCTCCGTGATCAGCGCGTCATCATACCAGCCCTCTTCCTCGGTCCGGAACCGTTCGATCAGCTGGTGCAGTTTCGACGCACCGGCAATCTGCTGGCCCGTGGTATCGGCCAGCACGGTCACATGGCGGATATCGAAAAGCCGCGCCGCCGTGTCGAGCGAAAAGACAGTGTTGTCCAGTTCCCCGGCAACCGCGTCGCGGGCGGTCATGGCGAAAAGCTGCGCCTCGTTCTGGGTGATGAATTGCACCAGTATCTCGCGCGAGGTAGAAAATTTCGCGTTCAGCAGCGGCGCGTCACGCTGGTCGGTGGTTAGAAGGATGAACTGGCGGTTGCAGCCGTTCTTGTTGAGATAGAGGTGATCGCCAAAAGCATCGCCAACCTCGGGCGAATAGCCGGAAAGATCGATATGAAAGTCGGTCAGATCAGTGGTCCGGCCGGTCAGATGTTTCAAGGCGCGATTATAGCGGTCAACCAACGCCGGCGTGTCCACCGCAACAAGATTGCCGAACATCAGACCCTTTTCGATGAGGCGATTCATGGTCTGGCGCCCCTTGGCAGAACCGTCTGTCTGTTATCCAGCAAGGATCTCACCCCTTCCCCTCCAGATAGCGCCGTTTAGCCTCTTCCATGCGCCGCATGTCCCGCACCGCCCCCTCAATTGCCACCTCGTCCGACTTGTCGGCATAGCGGAATTCTGAATCCGCGTAACGGTTGATTTCCTGCACCACCATCTCGACTGTAATGGGTTTGCGTAGTTCAGAGATCATGGCTTTCTTGCTGTCATAATCCTTGAAGAGGAACAGTTCCGGCTTTTCCATCCATTCGTCGGGCAGTTCGAAATCCATCGCGCGAACCTTGACCGCGTCGGTGATATTCTTGATGGCGCGGCCGGTGAAACGGTCGTCCGCCTCCTGAATGGCCTTCAGGTAGCTGCCGAGCTTGGCGATTGTATCGAGCGGCCCGATCTGTTCCGAGACGGCGGAATAGACCGCTTGCAGGCCTGCCTCATGCGGTTTGGCATGGCTTTCGAAACTGGCGGCTACGGCGCGTTTGATTTCCTGATTGGCATAAAGCTGATGGGTGCCGACCGGAATCTTGTGGTTCTTGCCCAAAAGCAGCGCAAGGATGTCGATGTAATCTTCGCGGCTTTGCGGCCCGTCGACGAGGAACCGCGCCCCGGCCCGTTGACGCAGCGCGTCATCGACCATCTCGGGGTAGTTGGAGAACATGCCAAACGTGCAGTTGCCCCTGACCACCGTATTCGCCCCGGCAAAAGCCTCCATCAGGACCGCCGTGATCTCCTGCTGCCCGGCCGAAGACCCCCGCTCGCCCCGCTTGCCCGCAACCTGGTCGATATCGTCGATGGTGCCAAAGCCGATGACGGCGGGATCCATCACATTGTTGATGAAGGCCTTGGCGTTCTGCCCGGACTTGCCCTGATAGCTGTCGACATTGTCGATACTGAGGTTCTGGTAGCGGAACGGATAGCCCGCGACCTTGGCATAACCGTCGATCAGCCCGGCCATCATCTGGATCAGCGTCGTCTTGCCCGTGCCGGGCTTGCCGTCGCCCATAAAGGTGAAGATGAAGCCGCCCATCTCTGCGAACGGGTTGAGGCGGCGGTCGAAATCATAGGCCATCAGCATCTTGGCAAGCCGCATCGCCTGATATTTGGCGATATGGTTGCCGATCACCTCTTCGGGTTTCTTGAACGCCATGGTGAGTTGGGTACCGCGCGCCTTGCGGGCGGGGTCAAAGCCGGAAATGGCAAAATCGTCCGCCTTGACGCGGAAACTGCTGCCGGTAAAGGCGCCAATCCTTGGTGCGCTGTCCGATCTGGCGCGCACCTTTTCCATCAGCTGTTCCGCGTAGGCCAGAACCGTGCCGACCAGAAGGCTCGCGTCGGTCGCAAAAAGGCCGATGTCCTGATCAAGCTCCCACAGGGCGCCATGCAGGGCAAGGCTGGCATTGTCGGTCAGCACCTCTTGCACCGGGCCGATCTCGACGGTGCGCGGTTCGGCATGGGGCGCCAGAAGAAAAGCCGTGGCATTGGCAAAGGTAAAGAGGGTCGCCAAAGCCTCTGCCGACAGAAGTTCGGAAAATTCGGCACTGCGGGTGGCGGGCAGGCGGCCTTCGAGGTTGGCCTTCTTCAGTTCGTTGAGACCGGTTTGGGCGGCGAAACTGTCGCCCAGTGTCAGGGCGATGGCCAGGGCGCGGCGCAAGGATTGCGAAACGACGGCGGCACCGGGGGTGATGATCGGGTCATCGCCGCCAACCCCGGCGATGCGCGCCAAAAGCTGTACCCCTTCGGCGCGCTGGGTCGCGCGGGTGACCAGGCCGGGCGTGGTGGGCCGAAAGCGGCCGGAAACGCCGATACCGGGCGAACGTTCCGAAGCCTTGGCTGCAGCCTTGGCCGGGGCCTCGGCGCGGGCGAGCCGGGGCGCGTGGTCTAGCCCGGTCAGGAGGGCGGCTGCCGCCGGATAGTGCAGGCGCACCGCCTCTTCGGTCAGTTCCATTTCGTCGCGTTGGCCATTGCCCATCTTGTCGCAACCTTTCGTTCTTTACAGCGCCGTCGCCGGGGCAGTGACGCCCCGAGGCTCAGGCGTAAACCATCACCTTGTCGTCCCGGCCAACCACATATTTGCGCACGGCGCGAAAGCCGTCGGGGTCCATTTCCGCCAGGACCTGAAAGGGCCGTTCCGGCAGGATCAGATTGCGCAGAATTCGCGTGGCCCCACCATCGGCCCCATGACCGGCGATCGGGTCCAACACGAAAATCTCGCTTTCCGCCGTCGAAAACCAGCCTTTTTCAAGCTCTACCCGGCCGCTGACCAGCTCTTCCACCGTCCAGGCCAGCGCCCAGTCGTCACCCTCGCCCGAGCGGGCATCTTCCAGCACCGAACGGATCGGCCCGGTCTGCAGCGTGAAAGCCGAGGAATACATCGGCCCAAGGAAAAAGCGCCGCAGCCGTTTGGGATGCAGATCGGCAAAGTCACTGTCGAACCCTTTGGCGATGGTCAGCAGTTTCAGCGCACTCGCCGACTGGGCCAGAAGGTGGCTTTGCACCGCAGGCCAGCGCCCGGCATCCTTGGGCAGGGGCTTGCGGCCCGAATCCTCGCATTCCAGAAGATAGACCACCGGCACATTCATCTGGCTGTCATAGATCGCCCAATGCAGCAAAAACCGGTGGCGGCCGCTGGCCAGTTCGCTGATCCATTCGACCTGCGGATGCATCTGCGCGAAAAACAGGCCGCCGCGCGCCAGCCGTTCGAAATAGAGCCGTTGCGACAAAGCATATTGCAGATCCTGCGGGATGCGGCGTTGGCCGACGATGACCTTTATCATCTCGTCTTTCAGTCGCGTGGCCTCGGCCAGACCAGCCAGATGTGTGGCAGCTTGCGCGGCGTCGCTGGCCAGCGTGACGATTTCCTGAAAGACCGGAAAGCCGCTTTCATGAAAGTCGATGGTCAGGTGCCGCGCGCCGGACTTGAGCCGCGCGGCGATAAGATATTTCATCGACAGCGCCTGAAAGGTCGCGGCAATCGCACCCACGTAGTCGCCAAGGATCTCGCCATCGCGCGGCGACAGGGTGGTTCGTTCGCTGTCATCGGCCATGGTGCCAAGGCTGTTGGTCATGGTCCGGGTAATGCGCGCGAATTTCCTGAAATAACGCCGGGCAGCGATATCATCCGCCAAGGCGCGATGGTCGGTTGTCAGATCAAGATCGGGCACGCGACTACTTTCTGGCAAGGTGGACAGGGAAGGCTGCGGCGCGGCTGCGCAGCCTATCCGCCGTAAAGATTCTTGTCATGTTTCTCGACAATCGCTTGAAAGCGGCGGGCGAACCGTTCGTCCGCCTTTGCCTTTTCTTCCAGAACCTTGCGGGCAAAGACCATGTCGCCCTCGTGCCGTTCCATCATCTCGGCCATCCGGTCATTGGTGGCAACCCCGATGGCTGCCATTGCCGTCTGCGCTTCCTTGTCGGTCTCGACGCCGATTTCATTGATCCGGTGTGCCACATCCTGCTGCTGTGCGGTTTTCAGCGATTTGGTCAGCGCGTCATAAAGCACGACGCGCTGGCGCGTGTCGGTCTGCAGCTTGTTGATCAGCACCATCTGGGTTGCCGCCTGATTTTGCAGACTGTCCACCCATGTTTTGCCCGTCTCTATATAGCGTTCAAGCGTCTGGGATTTAGCCAGCTTTACCTGCTCTTCCTGAATCAGGGCGTTATGGGTCTTGTTCATCTCGGTCAGTTCGGTTTCCAGCCGGGTGCGGGCCGCGGCATCCTGTTCGACAGAGATCTTGCCTTCCAACTCGATCAGTTTCGGGTCCATCGCCAGAATCTGTGCACGGATGGATTCCAGTTCCGCCACGGCGGCCTCCCGATCGGTCAGGGTTTCGGACAAGTTGCCCTCCACCCGCGCCATATGGACGTTCAGCGTGGCAAGCTGGCTTTCCAGCAGTTTCACGATCACATCGGATTTGGAGATGAGATCCTGCAGCTTGTCATCGACGCTTGCTGTGCGCATCCGTTCCTGACGCATGGAATCCGCCTTGGCCCGCGAAAAGATCGCGACAAAGCTTTCCCAGCCGGTCCGCGTCCGCATTTGGTCGAAATCCTTGGAAAAACCAGCGGTTACGTCGTCGAGACCCATGATGAGTTCGGCAATATTGGCGTTCATCAGCTCTGTATGCTGATGGACATCCTCCAATGTGGCATGTTCGATGTCGATCGACAGGTCCTCGCCTGACTTTGCCTTGCTGCGCGCCTGTTCGATCCGTGCGGTCAGTTCGGATATCTTTGCCTGAGCCTCGGCCATGTGTTTTTGACTTTCGATGATCTGTGCGTCGAACTCAGCCATTGGTTCCTCCGAATGTTAATCGTTATTACAATATTGTCCGGCTGTGCAGAATTTCCAGAGCCTTATTGTCGAAACTTACCGATATTGTTGGCGTCCGTCACCTGCCAGGCTGCCGAAGGCCGCCCGTCAGGTCAGTTTGTGCAGCAGTTCAAGCAGTTTCGTTGCCTCCGCCTCTGACAGCGGCTGAAGCGTCTTGGCGGTGACCGCATGGGCCTTGCTGGCCAGCCGGTCGAAAAGCGCCTGTCCATCGGCGGTCAGTGCGACGGTCAGGCGGCGCTTGTCCTGCTTGTCGTTGCGCGTCTCTATCAGCCCTTGCAGGCGCAGCCGGTCGACAACGCCCTTGATCGTTGCGGCATCCATCGCGGTTTTGCGGCCCAGAAGATTTTGCGACAGCGGGCCGGATTCCGCCAGTTTGGCCAGTGTGGCAAACTGGGTGGTCGTCAGTTCGGGGATCAGGTCGGAAAAGATCGACAGGTGGCGCTGCGTAACCCGGCGCAGAACAAATCCGACCTGATCATCGAGAAAATAGTTTTGGTCATCTGACTTCATAAGTTTTGGATAGCGCTGGGCGGTCAAAGCCGCAAGTATTGCTTCAACCGGATTGTTGACTGGGGAATGTTTCGGGCGCAATGTAGTTTGTATGCATACGAACATGGCGGCGGCAAAGGTGGTGCAGCAGGACGTGGGAGACTAGCGTGAGCGATGCGGCGGCATATCTCAGGCCACAAGGTCTGCAGGCGGCCCTGAGCGAGCTGACCGCGCGCCGCTGCCGTCCTTTGGCCGGTGCGACCGATCTTTTCCCTTCGGCAGGGGAAGGGCCCCTGCCGGGGCCGCTCCTCGACCTTGGCGCCATTGATGAACTTCAATCCATCGAACGCAGCCCGACCGGGGTCAGGATAGGCGCATGTGCCAGTTGGAGCAGCCTGCTCGCCGCCGATCTTCCCCCGGCTTTCGACGGGTTGAAGGCTGCAGCGCGCGAGGTGGGCGGGCGGCAGATCCAGAA
>JBARVM010000159.1:0-5428 GCA_049646265.1 Paracoccaceae bacterium | reverse complement strand
CCTCTGGCCTGGTCACTCGGCTACAGAGGCGCTGATCAATACGGTAAATCTGAGCGCCAGCCTGCAATTCGACATGCTGGGGTGGAGCGTCGGGTCACTGGCGCTGATCCTTGCATTCGTCCTGTGGCAAAAGCCGTCGCGCGCGGACCTGCTGATGGGGGTGGTGATCACGGCGGTGCTCGGGGCTACCTTCTTTTACTGGTATGCCGACAGCTATTTCATCGGACCACGCTACTGGTTCTTGGCGGCCTTCCCCTTATTTTTCCTGTCGGCGCGGGGCTATCAGGCGCTGCGCACACGGTTCGCGGCTGACGATGCGCCCTGTGGCTTGCGGATTGACGGGCTTCTCTGGCTGGTCTGCCTTTTTGGGCTGTGCGTATTTCTACCCTGGCGGGCGGTGACGAAATATTACGAATACAACAACTTTCATCCGGAGCTGCGAGAGGCCGCCGCGAACGGACAGTTCGATGATGCCGTGGTTCTCGTGGCGCGCGGCAACGCTGATACGGGATCATATCTGATGCTGAACGATCCTTGGCTGCGCGGCACCATCTTTCTCGACGATGCAGGCAATCTGGACGCGGCCGCCATCGCCGCTGCCTTTCCTGACCGCAAGATCATCCGCTACACGTTCGATGCGAGCGGGGGTTAGCGACCGGGAAAGCGCCCGGTCAGCACCCGCGAGATGAGGATGAAGGACAAGACTGCCATCGGCAGCACCAAAAGCGCCTGCGCCAGCAGCGGCGAAAGGCCAGCGCCAAGCGCGAGGTGCAGGGCAAGGGCATTGATCCCGTAGATCGCCGCATAGGCCAACCCATAGGGTAAAAGCCGGGCAAGCCCGCTGGCGCCAAAGACCAGCCGCGCATGGGTCATGTAATTCCACAAAACACCCAGCGCGAAAGCAAGGGCAAGGGCTGGCTGGGCGCCTAGCCCGCCCAGCACCAGTGCGGCAAAGACCGCGTAACCAAAGCCGGTATTCAAGACGCCGACCCCCAGAAACCGCACAAAGCGCCCAAGGGTGCCGTGATCGTGTAAAAGCTGCCTCATGGGGCAGCCTCGGCCGCAAGTGTCGCGGCGACCGCGGCAGAAAGGTCGGTGTAGCGCGGGCGAAAGCCAACCTCATCTCGCAACCGGGTGATATCGGCAAGGATCAGATCGGGGTCCCCCACGGGCCGCGCGCGCGCGCCCATGCGCACCAGATCGGCGCGCCCCATGGCCTTGGCCAGGGCACCGATCACCTCCGCCACCGCCGTTGCCCTGCCCGATCCGATATTGACGGTACCTTCGACCGGGCTGGCCAGCGTCGCCGCCAGCGCCGCGCCAAGGTCGGCCGTCATCAGAAAATCGCGGGCCTGTCGGCCATCGGTACACGCGACAGTGTGCCCGGCGGAAAGGCCCCGGATCAGATCGCCAAAAAGGCGCCCCTCCGGCTCGCCGGGACCAAAACAAAAGAAAGGCCGCGCCCAGGCCAGCGACAGGCCAAGCGCGCCCGCACCGGCGATGGCGGCAAGGGATGTCGCCGCCTTTGCCGCCCCATAAAGCGTCGCGGGGCGGAGCGCGGTTTCCTCCGACAGGGGCCCCGCCCCTGCCGCCGACCAGTCATATTCGGCGCAAGAGCCGACCATCACCGCCCGCCTGCCCCCGTTGGCGGCGAATTCCCGCAAAAGCGTCAGGCTCGCCCCGACCCAAGCCAAATTTTCCGGTGAGGTCCAGCGATCCTTTGGCCCGTCGTGCCAGGCAAGATGCAAAAGATGGCTCGGCGTGCATTCCGCCAAGGCCCGCACCACCGCAGCGCCGTCCAGACAATTCAGCGCCATACCTTCGGCGCCGCCAACGGCCTGCCCGCCACGCGACGCGGCAATCACACGAAAACCCCGCTCCAGCAGCGGTGCCACTGTCTGGCGCCCAATAAGCCCGGTCGCCCCGGTCAAAAGGACGCATGCCCCGTTCATGTTGTGATGCTGACAGAAGGGATCGCCGTGACAAAGCGCGTGCCCTTGGCGCGCAGGTCGGCAAGTTGCCCGATGATCTCCGCCTGCAGGTTCCAGGGCAGGATCAGCACGAAATCCGGCCTGCGGCGGCGCAATTCTTCGACATCGAAAACCGGGATCTGACTGCCGGGCAAAAGCGTGTTCTGCTTGGCCGGATTTCGATCGACGCAATAGGCGATGCGGTCCGCCCCGACCCCGCAATAATTGAGGATGGTATTGCCCTTGGCGGCGGCACCGTAGGCAGCCACCGTCCGCCCGCCGACATGGGCGGATTGCAGAAAGTCGCGCAACCCGTCGCGGACCGCCTCTACCCGGGCGGTGAAACCCTGATAGCCCTCGGCACTGTCGAACTTCGCGGCCTTTTCGTCGGCCCGCACCTTGCACACGCCGGGCCGCTCGGTGTGGGTGGCGCCTTGCAGGCAGGCATAGACCCGCAAGGAGCCGCCATGGGTTGGCAGTTCCTCAACCTCGAAAACCCGCAAGCCTGCGTCGGCAAAGATCTTTTCAACTGCGATCAGCGACAGATAGGAATAATGTTCATGATAGATCGTGTCGAACTGAACATGGCGGATCATGTTGAGGAGATGGGGAAATTCGACTGTGTAGACCGCGTCCCCGGTCAGCAGCCGGGCAATGCCGCGCACGAAATCGTTGATGTCGGGCACATGGGCCAGCACATTGGCCGAACAGATCAGATCGGGGCGCTTGCCCGCCTCTGCCAGACGTTCGGCGAGCGCCTCTGACCAAAACTCCACCAGGGTCGGCACGCCCTTCCTTTCAGCCTCGCGCGCGGTGTTGGCCGAAGGTTCCACCCCCAAGACCGGCACGCCCGCTTCCTTGAAATATTGCAAGAGATAGCCGTCGTTCGAGGCGATCTCGATCACCAGACTGTCGCCATTCAGATGCAGATCGCCGGTCATCTTTTGGGCATAGCGGCGGCAATGCGCCAACCAGCTATCGGAGAAGGAGGAGAAATAGGCATAATCGCCGTCGAAAATCTCGTTTGCCGGGACCACATCGTCAACCTGCACCAACCAGCAGCTCTCGCAAACCCGCGCATGCAGCGGATACTTAGGCTCAGCCATGCCGGCCTTGCCCATCGGCACATAGGAATTTGCCAAAGGCTGAGTGCCAAGATCGACCAGCGTCAGGGTCAGCGGCGCGGCGCAGGATCGGCAGGTGGCGGGTGGCGTAACAGTCATCGTGATATCTTGCCTTCATAGGCCGCGATCTGCTCGCGGCAAATTTCCACAGCAGGGCGGCCGGCCGCCCAGTCCGCATACCAACCTGCGGTCATCGCGACAGATTCGTCGAAATGGAGTGCCGGCACCCAGCCAAGCTCCGCCCGAGCCCGCGCACAATCCAGACGCAAAAGCCGTGCCTCGTGCGGGTTGGCCGCCGATTCCTCGATCAATATCCGGCCCTTGCCCAGGGTCTTGACCATTGCCTGCGCCACCTCGATCACGGCCCGCTCATCGGCCGGTTCGGGGCCAAAATTCCAGCCGGAGGCCGCAGCATCATCGCCCGCGGCCAGCCGTTCGGCCACCATCAGATAGCCGCGGATCGGTTCCAGAACATGCTGCCAGGGCCGGATCGAGCCCGGCGCACGCAGGGTCAGGCTGCCCTGCGGGCCAAGGCAGCCCCGCACGATATCAGGTACCAGCCGGTCCTCGGACCAGTCGCCGCCACCTATGACATTGCCCGCGCGAACCGTGGCAACCCGCGCCGGATGCCCGCCGTTTGCGCAAGGCGCAAAGAAACTTTTCGCCATCGCACTGGTAGCGATTTCGCAAGCCCCCTTGGAAGCGGAATAAGGATCGCGCCCGCCCATCGGGTCGCTTTCGCGGTACCCCCAGATCTGCTCGACATTTTCATAGGCCTTGTCGGATGTGGCCACCACGATAGCCCGCAGATTCTTGCAGGCCCGCGCCGCATCGAGAAGATTGACCGTGCCAAGCACATTCGTGGCAAAGGTTTCCACCGGATCACGGTAGCTGCGCCGCACCAGCGCTTGCGCGGCCAGATGCAGGACCACCTCTGGATCCGCGCGGTGAAGCGCGACATCAAGGGCGGCACGATCGTTCAGATCAGCTTCCACATCGTCAACTTCGGCCAACCCCAAGAGCGACCAGAGATTTGGATCGGTCTCCGGCGCATGTGCAAAGCCTGTCACCCGCGCGCCCATCGCCACGAGCCAGGTCGCGGCCCAGGCGCCCTTGAAACCGGTATGGCCGGTCAGAAAGACCCGCCTTCCTTTCCAGAACGAACTCGTCACGACCAGACTTTCCAGGGCGCCCTGCCGCTGTCCCAATGTTCTTCCAACTCCTGCTTTTCCCGGATCGTATCCATGGGCTGCCAGAAGCCACGATGTTCCCAGGCGCAAAGTTCGCCATCCTCGGCCAGACTGCGCAGAGGTGCCTGTTCCCAAATCGTGGCATCACCCTCCAGATATTGCCCGACCTTCGGCGACAAGACGAAAAAGCCACCGTTGATCAGCCCGCCCTCACCCACCGGTTTTTCGGAAAATTTCGAAACCTGCGGACCCGCCAGTTCCAGCTGGCCAAAGCGCCTTGGCGGTGGCACGGCCGTGACGGTTGCCAACTTGCCATGGGCCTTGTGAAAGGCAATTGAGCCCTTGATATCCACATCGCCAACCCCGTCACCATAGGTCAGGCAAAAGGCCTCGTCATCCTTCAGATAGGGCATGACACGGCGCAGGCGACCACCTGTCATACTGTCCTGCCCCGTGTCGACCAGAGTGACCTTCCAGGCGTCAGAGGCATTGCGATGCACCTCCATCGCGCCAGTGGCCAGATCAAAGGTCACATCGGAATTATGCAGATAATAGTTGGCGAAATATTCCTTGATCACATAGCCCCGGTAACCAAGGCAGATGATGAAGTCGGTGATCCCGTTGGCCGCATAGATCTTCATGATATGCCACAACATCGGCTTGCCGCCGATCTCGACCATCGGCTTGGGCACCCGCACGGTCTCTTCGCTCAGCCGGGTCCCGAGACCGCCGGCGAGGATAACACATTTCATACCAATCACCTTTGCGCCCATACGCGTATCATGCCACCCCGGCGGGGCAACACAGCTTGGCCCAACTATCCTTGCTCCAGCTGGACCATTCAAATCAATCGTCGCAAAAGATTATTCCTGATGCGGCAGCCAGCGCAATCACCGATTGCAGGGCGCATTGTCGCCAATCCGCACACAGACCCCCGGCCCTGGGCGAAAAACATTCTGCCTCCGGCGGAGGTATTTCAGAACAGAAGAAGACGGCATTTCTTCTGTTCAAAAATACCTTCCGGGGGTGAGCCCGGGGGCCCTCCCCGGGGCGAGGGGGCAGAATGCCCCCTTACTTGCCCTTCCACACCGGATCGCGCTTTTCGGCGAAGGCGCGGGCGCCTTCTAGCTGGTCTTCTGAGGAA
>JBARVM010000158.1:0-1791 GCA_049646265.1 Paracoccaceae bacterium | reverse complement strand
GCCGTGACCGGGGTGAAGAACATCCTTAACAACTGTACAGGCCGTGCCCGCAATCTCGAAGGCCTGGCCGAGGAAACCGTGGTCATCACCGGCGCGGTCGAAGCGCCGATCCCCGTCCCGATGAACGGTGCCACCTATATGGCCGACCTTATCGGAGGCCAGAAAACCGGGCTGTTCTTTGACCAACGCCCCAACCATGCCTTTGCCGCCCGTCTGGCAAAAGGCGCGCGGGTGCTTGATCTGTTTTCCCATGTCGGTGGCTTTGGTCTTGCAGCTTTGGCCAATGGTGCGGAATCGGTGCTCGCGGTCGATGGCTCGGCCCCGGCACTTGCGCTGGCCGAACAAGGGGCCAAGGCCTCGGGCTTTGCCGATCGGTTCAGCACGCGCCAGGGCGATGCATTTGCAGTGCTTGAAGCTTTGGCCGCCGAGGGCGCGCAGTTTGAAGTCATCATCTGTGACCCACCGGCCTTTGCGCCGGCCAAACCTGCGCTCGAGGCGGGTCTGCGCGCCTATGAGCGTGTGGCCCGGCTTGCAGCCCCTCTGGTCGCCCCCGGTGGCTACCTGGGCCTGTGCTCTTGCTCGCATGCCGCTGATCTTTCAGCCTTTCGCAACGCTTGCGGTCGCGGAATCGGGCGCGCGGGTCGGCGCGGGCAGCTTTTGCATACCGGCCACGCCGGGCCAGACCACCCGATGCTGCCTCAACTGTCGGAAAGCGGCTACCTCAAGGCGCTGTTCTACCGGCTTGACGGGTGAAACTGGCGCTCGACGCCTGCGTCCTGTTTCCAACCGTGATGCGCGAAGTGCTGCTCGCCGTGGCCGGGCAGGGGCTATTCGTGCCTCTGTGGTCTGACCGTATCCTTGGCGAATGGCAACGCGCCGCGGCCCGCTTCGGGGCCGTGGCCGAAGGCGAGGCCCTCGCCGCCATCGCGCGCGTTCAAGATCAGTTTCCCAAAGCCCGCGTCCGCGTCCAACCCGGTCTCGAACAGCGCCTGCATCTGCCTGACGATAATGATATCCACGTGCTCGCCACCGCCATCGCTGGCCATGCCGATGCCATCGTCACCCTCAACGCCAAAGATTTCCCGCGCGGCATCCTCGCCGCCGAAGGGCTCGCGCGCCGCGACCCTGACGGGCTTTTATGGGAATTATGGTCCCATCAGCCCGAAAAGGTGGAAGCCGCTCTCGAACAGGTCCGCGCCACGGCCTCACGGCTTTCTGGCGATGAAAAAGCCCTCAAACCGCTCCTAAAACGCGCCAAACTCACACGATTGGCAAAGGCCATTTCGGCGGCATGACGCCACTTCGGGATTGGTAATAAGGGGTAATTATTACTGGAGGCGGGTACCGGAATCGAACCGGTCTACTCGGATTTGCAATCCGGTGCATAGCCTGCCTGCCCACCCGCCTCAGTGCCGCATTGATTAGTCACGCCGGCGCGCGGCGTCAAGGCCAATCGGCCAAATATTGCCGCCGCTTTTCGGAAATCTGCATCCCGGGCCGCGCGCCGAAAACCAGCTCAGTCGCGGAAGAACCGGCTTTCCTTGATCTGGTCCCAAGCCCAGACCACCTCTTGCAAACGCTCCTCATCGCTGCGGTCGCCGCCGTTCATATCCGGATGAAGATCTTTCACCAAGCTTTTGTATTGCTTGCGAATCTCTGGCTTTGTCCAGGTGTCGCGCGCATCCAGAATCTCCAAGGCCTTGCGCTCGGTCGAAGGCAGTTTTCGCGTCGCCGCCGCGGGGTTTATCTTGCCGGGGTTCTGCGTGCCCTTTTCACCCAATATCTCCATCG
>JBARVM010000157.1:0-4380 GCA_049646265.1 Paracoccaceae bacterium | reverse complement strand
GGATATTGGTGGCCATGCCAACCGCAATCCCTGAGGACCCATTGGCCAGTAGGTTCGGGAACGCGGCGGGCAGAACCGTGGGCTCTTCAAGCGTGCCATCGTAGTTGGGGCGGAAATCGACGGCATTTTCCGCCAACCCTTCCATCAGCGCCTCGGACGCGGCGGTCAGGCGGGCCTCTGTATAACGGGCGGCGGCGGGGTTATCGCCGTCGATATTGCCAAAATTGCCCTGCCCGTCGACCAGCGGATAGCGCATGGCAAAGGGCTGGGCCAGTCGCGCCATCGCGTCATAGATCGCCATGTCGCCATGGGGGTGATAGTTGCCCATGACATCGCCGGAAATCTTGGCCGACTTGCGAAACCCGCCGGTGGAAGAGAGTTTCAGCTCGCGCATGGCATAAAGGATGCGGCGGTGAACCGGCTTCAACCCGTCGCGTGCGTCAGGCAAGGCGCGGTGCATGATGGTCGAGAGCGCATAGGTCAGGTAGCGTTCGCCGATAGCACGCGAAAGCGGCTCGGAAACGGTGCCGGGCTGGTTGCTGCTGTCTTCGATCTCGTCGCTCATGCTGGTGGTCTAATTCGCTCCTGCGGTGGGGTCCAGCCGGAAATTGCCGGAAGTGGCGCCAAGGCCGGTGGCAAGGGGCCTGGCGCGGTTGCAATGGCGCCAATCTGGCGCTGCGGTCACCGGCCGGGGGGAGTTGACTTTCCCCCCTCAAGCCCGACAGTGGCCGGACCAAAGGGGCGGTTGCAGGCAACCCATCCTTTGAGGGCAACTTCAGACAAGGCGGACCCGGGCTTGAGCGACAGAACCGCCGATATTGCCACCGATCGCCGCGCCAATCTGCGCGGCAGCCTGTGGATGATCGGTGCCATGGCGGCTTTTGCGGTCGAGGACAGTCTTTTGAAAGCTGCTGCAAGAACGCTACCAGTCGCGGAGGTTCTGATCCTCTTCGGTCTGGGCGGGGCCCTGCTTTTCGCGGTGGTGGCACGTCTGCAGGGGGCGCGGCTGTTCGTGCCGGAGATCCTCTCACCCACCATGCGCATTCGTGCGGTCTTTGAGGTTTCGGGGCGGCTTTTCTATATGCTGGCCATTGCCCTGACGCCCCTGTCGGGCGCCACGGCGATCTTGCAGGCAACGCCGATAGTCGTGGTTCTGGGGGCGGCCCTTGTCTTTGGCGAAAAGGTCGGCTGGCGGCGCTGGGCTGCGATCCTGATCGGCCTGTGCGGGGTTCTGGTGATCGTCCAGCCCGGCAGCGAGGATTTCAGCGCCCTGTCGATCCTTGCGGTTCTGGGGGTGATCGGATTTGCCGGGCGCGATCTGGCCAGCCGCGCCTCTTCCGCCGCGATCAGCGCAACCATCTTGGGGTTTTACGGCTTTTGCGCGGTTGTCGTCGCAGGGCTCTTGTTTGCACTTTATCAGCCTGAAAGGTTCCTTTGGCCCGACCCTGCCACATCCCTTTACATGAGCTTGGCGATCTTGATCGGCGTTGCCGCCTATGCCTGCCTGATGAAGGCCATGCGCAGCGGGGCGGTATCGGCGGTGACGCCCTTTCGCTATTCGCGGCTGCTGTTCGGCACGGCGCTGGGCATCTGGGTCTTTGGCGAAGAGCCTACGGCGCGCATGTTGGTCGGCTCGGCGCTGATCGTCGCTTCCGGCCTCTTCATCATGTGGCGCGGGCAGCGCCGGGCCGTTGCCAGTGGCGGTAAAACTGACTAGGCAAGGCCTGGGGCGCGGCAAGAGGCGAACATGGGCAGGAACCGTCAAATGACAGGGAAAAGCATTCTGATAACCGGCTGTTCGTCAGGTATCGGTTATGATGCGGCGCACGGGCTGACGCGGGCTGGCTGGCGGGTCTTTGCCACCTGCCGGGCAGAGGCGGATTGCGAAAGACTGCGCGGCGAAGGGCTGGAAAGCTTTCGGCTCGATTATTCCGACACACTTTCGATCACGGAGGCGGGGGCCGAGGCGCTGCAGCGGACCGGCGGCAGACTGGACGCGCTTTTCAACAACGGCGCTTATGCTTGCCCCGGCGCGGTCGAGGATCTGCCAACTGACGCGTTGCGGGCGATATTCGAGACAAATCTGTTCGGCTATCACGAGCTGACGCGCCAGCTGATCCCGGTGATGCGCCGTCAGGGTCACGGGCGGATCGTCAATTGTTCCTCGGTTCTGGGCTTTGTCGGTCTGCGCTGGCGCGGCGCCTATGTTGCCACGAAATTCGCGATGGAGGGGTTGACCGACGTGTTGCGGATGGAAATGGCGGACACGCCTGTCAAGGTTATCCTGATTGAGCCGGGTCCGATCACCAGCCGCATCCGGGTCAATTCCATCCCGCATTTTGAACGCTGGATCGATTGGAAGAACAGCCCGCGCACAGGGCAGTATGAGGCGACGCTTTTGCAGCGGCTTTACCACCATTCGGGCAAGGCCGACCGGTTTGAATTGCCCGCCAGCGCCGTTACGGAGAAGTTGCTGAAGGCACTGACAGCGCCCCAGCCCAAGGCGCGCTATTATGTGACAACGCCCACCTATGCCATGGCTTTGGCGCGGCGGCTTCTGCCGGGTGCGGCGCTGGACTGGGTACTGGCAAAAAGCTGAAAGGGGGCGCAGTAACATGGCGACCTATTCGATATTGGGCATTTGCGGCGCCCTGCGCGCCGGTTCCACCAATCGGCAGCTTCTGCGCGAGGCGGTACGGCATTTTGCCCCGGCACGGTACGAGGAGGCAGATCTGCGCCTGCCGCTTTATGACGGCGATCTGGAAGAGGCCGAGGGGATCCCGCCGGAAGTGGCGCGGCTGGCCGATCAGATCGCCCGCGCCGATGCGGTGCTGATCTCGACACCGGAATATAACAAGGCCCTGTCAGGCGTGCTGAAAAACGCGCTCGACTGGGTGAGCCGGACAGAGGGTGACCCATGGGCGGGCAAGCCAGTTGCGATCATGTCCGCGGCGGCGGGCCGGTCGGGCGGTGAGCGGGCGCAATCGTCGCTGCGGCTGGCCTTGGCGCCCTTTCAGGCGCGGCTGGTAGCTGGGCCAGAGGTTCTGATCGCCGCTGCGCGCAGCGCCTTTGACGAGGCGGGTCGCCTGACCAATCCGCGCAGCGAAAAAGCCTTGGCCAGCCTGATGGACCGGTTGAAGGAAGATCTGGCGCGCGGCTAGCTGCCGTCGCCCGGGGCGAGGGCTGTGGTCGCGGCGGCGGGAAGGAAGCCCTGGGGGATCTCTTGCCGTCCGTCCAGAAGAAGGTCAGCCATGGTGCTGGCCACTTTCGGCGCGATGCCGAAGCCGATCTTGAAGCCGCCGTTGGCGATGTAATGACCCGGCCGCCCCGGCCATGGGCCCAGAAGCGGCGCCCGGGTGATCGCCCTTGGCCGCACCCCGGCCCAACGTTCGACCAGCGTTGCGTTGCGCAGTGCCGGGCAAAGGCGGCGGGCATGATCGATCAGCCCCTCTAGTTGCGCATCTGTTGTGTCCGCCTCTTGCCAGTAGCGTTCAGAGGTTGAGCCAACCGCCAGCGTCCCGTCGGCATGGGGCACGAAATGCAGCCCTTCGGTAAATAGCTGCGGCGCGTCTGGCCCGACCGCAGCGCAAAAGCGCGCCGCCTGCCCCTTGACCCCGTTGCCCGCAAGATGGCCTTGCGACTGGTTGAGCTCCTCCAGCCCGGCGAGGCCCGTGGCCCAGACAACCGTCCCGTCGGGTTCGGCCAGAGAGGGGCGGCCGCCCTCTTCAACGATCTTGCCGCCGAGGGTGACGATGGCCCTGGCCAAAGCTGCCAGGGCCGCGCGTGGCGCTATTCGGGCGCTGAGCGTGTCATGGATCCAGAGCCCCGTGGGGCTGGCGCCGCACCAGCCGGGGCTGTCACCCGTAACGCGCCATTCAGCCTGGCCCTGCCAAAGCTCCAGCGCGTCGATGGTGCGGATATGGGCCTGTTCGACTGCCTGATCATCGGGCAGCGGCTGGATCCGGCCGGTCCGCGCATAGGCCGGATCGAGCCCCGAAGTTTGCTGGACGCCCTGCCAGAACTGGTTAGCGATCAATAATGCTTCTAGCTGGAACGCTTTCTTGGCGTTCCAGCGTTCGGGCACATGCGGGGCCAGCGCGCCCACCGGGCCGCCGCTTGATCCCGCGCCAATCCGGTTTCGCTCTATCACGGTGACCTTTGCGCCGCGCCGCGCACATTCATAGGCGATCGAAAGGCCGAAGATCCCGCCGCCCATCACTGTCACATCGACCGTCATACGCCTGTCCCGTTCGATCCTGTGTGGTACATGCCGCCTATTGCGGGCTATGCCAGCCTGGCGTCTGCGCCGCAAGGGCGGGGTGATTGTCAAAGGGCGCAGGCTCGGTCATGGTGCGGCGCAGCAAAGGGCAGGTGCGCCGG
>JBARVM010000156.1:0-3800 GCA_049646265.1 Paracoccaceae bacterium | reverse complement strand
TGGATTTCGTCATCGGCAACGAACATGAATGGCAGTCGCTTTACCAGACAGACTCGCTGGAAGAGGCGCTTGCCTCGGCGCGCGGCGACTGCCCCTTGATCGTCTGCACCAGGTCGGGGGCCGATGTTGTCTTGATCCGCGGGCAGGAACGGGCCGAAGTGCCGGTTCACCGGGTAACACCGGTGGATGCGACCGGCGCCGGCGATCAGTTTGCGGCGGGCTTCCTTTATGGGCTGGCAACCGGGCAAAGCCTGAAGACCGCAGGTCGCATGGGCTGCATCGCCGCCGCCGAAGTGATCAGCCATTTCGGTGCCCGCCCCGAGGCCGACATCAAGGCGCGCTTTCGCGCTGAAGGCCTGATCTGAGCCAGGAGCAGCGGACCCGGCCAGCCAGGCGTTGGCCGGACCCTGCCTAGCCTTGCCGCAATTCCTTGCGGAGCACCAGCTTGAGGCCAGACCAGACCTCATCCACCGCACAGACTTTCACGTCAACAAGACCGAGCGGCAGGCAAAGGTCGCGTACGGTATCTTCGGTCACTTCCGAGAAAAGCTTTGACGCTTTTTTCGGCCAGCTGACCCAGATCATCCCGTCTGCCGTCATCTTGGCCCGCGCCTCGGTCAGCAGCTTGGCAAGTGGGGCCCTTTGGGTCGAAAAAATATGCAAGAAGGCAAATCCCGTCGGCAGCGGCCCGTCTGCCGCCAGCTCTGCGGTTGGGCTGTCGATGCCCACTGTTGCGGCGTAGGGCCAGGGCGGGGTGATGACATAGGCCATTGTCCCTGGTCTGATACCCAGCTTTTGCGCCAAGGGCCTTGCCGAATAGCCCGCCATGCTACTGGCCGAGAATGGCGTGTACCTCTGCCAGATCTATTTCGCCGATCGGCATCCGGTTGGCAGGGTTCTCAAAGTCATATTTGAAAAGGTCGAAGTCCCGTTTGTAGATTTCATAGACCAGATGCATCGACAGGTCGTCGAAATAATCCTCTACCGGATGGGCGCGTTTGGGCCCGTGGCCTTCGCTTTCGTTGAATTTCGGAATGGTCTGCAGATCGACGACGGTCCGCGTCGCTGCCCGGTCCAGCACCGCCTGCATGCCCTCGTTGAACTTCTCGGTAAAGATGATGTGGTCGTAACGCCCGCCGTTGACAATGTAGGTAGAGATATGGCCAGACATCGAAGACCAGTGGATGTCCGGTTCCATCGGGCGGCGATAGCGGATCGTATCGCGGGCAAAAAGCAGGAAGCGGCGGAACGACGTGATCTGGTCAAAGGTGAAATCATCCTCGGGCGAGCCGACCTCGACCCCGTAATTCTGGATCAGCATCGGCACAAGGTTGCCCCGATAGCGTTTCCCGTTGCGCTGAATGCCGCAGATCTTGTCGAAGAAGGAAGACAGGATGCGGGTATAGGGGTTGCGCACGCAAGTGAAGGCAAAGCTTTTGTGGTTGGTCACATTGGCGGTGATCAGGGGCTGGCTGGCATCCAGCGCCCATTTATGCAGGCCCGTCGTCGCGTCATGGATGTCGCCTTCAAAGAATTGGCCGTGGTCGGAAAAATACATGATCTGACCGATGGAAGAGCAGGCGCATTTCGGCACCACCCGGTAGACCAGGCTTTCACTCTCTGTCATCCATGTGCCGGGAAACCCCATCACCAACCTACCTGCGCTTCAACGTCCGCCTCGACCACCTACGCCTCGACTTTTGTCGAATAGTCTAAACAAATTATGTCTTTTTGTTAGTTTTTTCGCGTAAGAGAAGGGCGGAACAGGAATGCATTGCCCCAGGGAAACATGGTTCAGATAGCCTACATTCTGCTTTGTCACAAGGATCCAGAGGCTATCGTGCGACAGGCCAATCATCTGACATCGCAAGGCGATGTCATGGCCATCCACTTTGACCGCCGTGCCGGTGACCGGAAATACCGGACAATCCGTGCGGCGCTGGCAGACAACCCGCGCGTCACATTCGCCAAGAAGCGGATCAAGTGCGGCTGGGGAGAGTGGAGCCTTGTGGCCGCTTCCCTGCACGCCATCCGCGCGGCGGAACGTGCCTTTCCGGCGGCCACGCATTTCTACATGATTTCCGGCGACTGCATGCCGATCAAGACCGCCGAACACATACATCAAAGGCTGGCTGCGGCAGATGTCGACTATATCGAAAGTTTCGATTTCTTTGACAGCGACTGGATCAAGACCGGGATGAAGGAAGACCGGCTGATCTATCGGCATTTCTTCAATGAACGCGGTGCGAAGCGGCTTTTTGATACCTCTTATCGGCTGCAGAAACATCTGGGGCTGAAACGTGCGGTGCCAGATGGTTTGCAGGTGATGATCGGCAGCCAGTGGTGGTGTTTCCGCCGCAAGACGGTCGAGGCGATCCTCGATTATTGCGACAGGCGTCGCGATGTCGTCCGCTTTTTCCGCACCACATGGATTCCGGATGAAACCTTTTTTCAGACTTTGGTCCGGCAGGTCGTGCCAGCCAGACAGATCCGCTGTCGCACGCCCACGTTCCTCATGTTTTCCGACTATGGGATGCCGATCAATTTCTACAACGACCAGCATGATCTTCTTCTGGCGCAGGATTACCTTTTTGCCCGCAAGATCAGTGCCGAAGCCGACGAGTTGAAGGCGCGACTAGAGGCACTTTACCTCGAAAAGGGGCGGCAGTTCACCGGGACGGAAGATGGGCACAAGTTGCATGCGTTCCTGACCGGGCGCGGCAGGTACGGGCGCCGATTTGCGCCGCGCTTTTGGGAAACGCAGGGTTCGCTGGGCGCGGGCCGCACCTTGATGGTGGTTCTGTGCAAGAAATGGCATGTCGCCAAGCGGCTGTTGGCCATGGTGCGTGACGCCAGCGATCTGCCGGTTGTCGAATATCTGTTCAACGAAACGGCAACGGCCCTGCCGCATCTGGGCGGGATAGAAACCTCGCTGGACAAGCGGCGGCGCCATAGCCGGGCCTTCTTGCGTATGCTCTTTGACCATTTTGGCAGCCAGCGTCTGGTCATCTGTGCCGATACTTCGGAATATGAGCTGATCACCGATCTGGCCAAGGATGCGGCCGAGCTGCGCCTGTTGGAGATATGTTGCGACTTTTCCGACGATTATCTGCTGGGCCATGCGCGCCGCGTCGGCCTGGCCGGGCCGATGACCGCCCCGCAGACGTTGGAGGCGCTTTTGCCGACGGTCCGCTATGATGTCAGATACGAAAGTGCGCGATTGCGCGAGGCGGGGTTTGAAAATCTCTTTCATCTGCGCCAGACAAATGGTCGCGACGAAAATGCAAAGGTCCTGTCTGACTATTTTTCCTTGCCGCCGGACAAGGCGCGTGAGATTGCGGGCAGTGACTATCTCTTTTCCGATTGAGGCCAACTGATGAGCTACAGCTATGATCACGGCAATATCTTTGCCCTTATCCTGCGCGGCGAGATCCCCAACAAGACCATTCTGGAAAGCGACCATACGCTGGCTTTTCACGATATTCGCCCGCAGGCGCCGATCCATGCGCTGGTCATTCCAAAGGGCGCCTATGTGAATTTCGACCATTTCGCCGCCGAGGCGAGCGCCGAGGAAATAGCCGATTTCCATCGCACTGCCGCGGCGGTCTGCCGCGAATTGGGCATCGGGCCGGGCAGCGACGGCTACCGCGTCATTTCCAATGCCGGTGCCCATGGCATGCAAGAGGTGCCGCACTATCATCTGCATATTCTGGCCGGCCGGGTTTTGGGCCCTTTGCTGGCCCGCTGATCTTGCCCTGCCCGCAGGCTTGGCTATGATGGCGCCCCGGGACGGGCTGCCG
>JBARVM010000155.1:0-6043 GCA_049646265.1 Paracoccaceae bacterium | reverse complement strand
GCCGAGGTGGGGTTCGAGGTAACGCGTAACTGAGCCCAATAGACGATCACCGCGATAACGGAGCCGGGGGCGCTATCGGCGGGGCGGTCTGTGATGCGGAGTGGCCGGGGCAGGTGGAAAAGGCGGTTTGGTAAGACCGCTCAGGCGGCAAGGCCTTTTGACCCCATCGCCAGAAATTTCTCGCGGCGGTCGCGGACCAGTTCGGAAGGTTTCTTGCCCGAAAGCTCCTTGAGTGCCACTTCAATCGCCTTGCCGACGGCGGCGATGGTTTCGGACGGGCCGCGTTGCGCACCGCCGGCCGGTTCCTTGATAATCTTGTCGATTACGCCAAGCTTTTCCAGATCTTGCGCCGTAAGGCGCAATGCCTGCGCCGCTTCGCGCATCCGCTCGGCATCCTTCCACAGAATGGAAGCACAGCCCTCTGGTGTGATCACCGAATAAATCGAATGTTCCAACATCAGAACCCGGTTCGCCGTGGCAAAGGCCACTGCCCCGCCTGAACCGCCTTCGCCAATGATCACCGAAATCAGGGGCACGCCGATCTGCAGACATTTCTCTGTTGAACGGGCGATGGCCTCTGACTGACCTCGCTCTTCCGCGCCTTTGCCGGGATAGGCGCCGGGTGTGTCGATCAGGGTGATGACCGGCAGACCGAACCTGTCGGCCAGATCCATCAGTCGGATCGCCTTGCGATAGCCTTCGGGCCGCGCCATGCCGAAATTCCGCTCTATCCGGCTTGAGGTATCGCTGCCCTTTTCCTGACCGATCACCATGACCGGCTGATCATTGAACCGGGCAAGGCCGCCGACCACCGCATGATCGTCGGCAAAATTACGGTCGCCCGCCAAGGGCACGAATTCGGCAAAAAGCGCGGAAACATAGTCAAGGCAATGGGGCCGGTTCGGATGCCGGGCCACCTGACATTTCCGCCAGGCGTCAAGGTTCTTGTAAAGGTCGTTGAGCATGCTCGCCGCCTTTTTGTCCAGCGCGGCGGCCTCCTTTTCGACATTCATGCCCTCGCTCTTGCGGGCCATGGCGCGCAACTCGCTGGCCTTGTTCTCTATCTCGGCCAGGGGCTTTTCGAATTCGAGGTAGTTCATGTCGCTCTCCCAACGGGTTCTAGCCTATATGCCGCCCGCGAGGGCGATTTGCAACGGGTTCGGCGCGTCTGGCAGCTTCGCGCAATGGGGCTACAGCCCGCTGACCTCGCCGGATTGGCCTTGCGTCGGCCACTTTGGTGCTTATCTTATATTGATAAGGTGGAGCGCAAATGTGCTAGGCTGTGAAAGCACCCCATTATGCCAGCCCGACCGGAGGGAACGATGAACTATCCTGTTGATATGTCTGTAAAACCGGAAGTGTCCGGCCATTTTGACGAGGCGACGAACACGATCAGCTATATCGTCAAGGACCCCTCCAGCAACCACTGCGCCATTGTCGACAGCGTCATGGACATCGATTATGCGGCCGGGCGGATCACCTATGATCATGCCGACAGGCTTATCGCCGAGATCAAGTCCCGTGGTCTTATCCTTGACTGGATCATCGAAACCCATGTCCACGCTGACCATCTGAGCGCTGCCCCCTATATTCAGGAACAGTTGGGCGGCAAGATCGGCGTCGGCGAAAAGATCATGGTCGTGCAAGAAACTTTTGGGAAGATTTTCAACGAAGGTACGGATTTTGAGCGCGACGGCTCTCAGTTCGATGCCCTTTTCGCCGATGGGGACACCTATCAGGTCGGCAATATGCAGGCCTTTGCCATCTATACGCCCGGTCATACACCCGCCTGCATGGTCCATGTCATGGGCGATGCGGCCTTTACCGGCGATACGTTGTTCATGCCCGATGGCGGTTCCGCACGCGCGGACTTTCCAGGCGGCGATGCGGGTACACTTTATGACAGTATCCAAAAGCTTCTGAGCCTGCCGGACGAGATGCGGCTTTTCATGTGCCATGACTATGGCCCGAACGGTCGCGACATCGCCTGGGAAACCACCGTGGCGGACGAAAAGCGCCATAATATCCATGTCGGTGGCGGCAAGACCCGTGAGGATTTCATCAAGTTCCGGACGGAGCGCGATGCACAGCTTGCCATGCCCAAACTGATTATCCCCTCCTTGCAGGTCAATATGCGGGCGGGGGAGATTCCGCGCGACAAGAGCGGCAACCCGATGTTGAAAGTGCCGATCAACGGGCTGTGACCCTTTCGGCCTTACCGGCCCCGACTGCGGTTAATCTCTCAGTCATATTCACCTGTTATTGACCAATTTACCGGCCTCTCCTGCGCTTTCTCGGCGGCGTAGGCGGGGTCCGTGTAAAGCGCGCGCCCGGTGCGGCGCGCATAGGGAAGACAGGTCAAGATGCAGGGGCCACAGGCCGCAAACCCTTATCGGCAGGCCCTTGGCGGTCTCGGCAAGACCTTTCTGGCGGTCGGTCTGGCCAGCGCGGCGGTCAATCTTCTGATGCTGACCGGTCCGCTTTTCATGATGCAGATCTATGACCGGGTCCTCTCTTCCGGGTCGGTCCCGACCCTTGTGGGTCTCTTTACCATTGTGACCATCCTTTACGGCTTTCTGGCCCTTTACGACTTTCTGCGGGTCAGGCTTTTGTCACGCGCCGCCTACCGGCTGGATCATGCGCTTGGCGGCAGGGGTTTTGCCGCGTGGGTCCGTTCGGCCAGGGCTGGCAATCCGGCCTTGCACCGTCCGCTGAGCGATCTGGCGATTGTTCGCGGCTTTCTCTCCGGCCCGGCGGTTCCGGCGCTGTTCGACCTGCCTTGCGTGCCCGCCTATCTTTTGCTTATCTTCCTTTTGCATCCCTGGCTTGGTCTTCTGACCCTGTGTGGCGCGGTGCTTGTCTGCCTTGCAACACTCCTCGGCCAGCGGCTGACCGAAGGCTGTATCAGCCGCGCAATGCAGCATGAGGCGGCCGAAAGTTTCCTGATCGAACAGGGCTTTCGCAATGCCGAAACCATCCGCGCCCTGGGGATGGAGGGGCGGGTAACTGCCCGCTGGCGGCAGATGCATGACGCGGGGTTGGCGGCTGGCCAGATAGGTGGCGACAGGGCCGAACTTCTGGCTGCAACCACCAGGGCCTTTCGGCTGCTGTTGCAATCGGCGACACTGGCGCTTGGCGCCTATCTGGCCATCCGTCAGGAAATCTCTGCCGGGTTGATCATGGCCATCTCGATCATCGCGGGCAAGGCGCTGGCCCCGATTGACCAGATCGTCGGGCAATGGCGCGCGATCCAGCGCGCGAAAAATGCGCACGCCCGTCTGAACGTAGCGATGGCGGGGGTTGCCGACCGCCCGGCGCCCTTGGCCTTGCCCGCGCCGACCGGTCAGCTTTCGGTGCAGGCCCTGACCAAATTCGCCCCGGGACAGGTGGCGCGGGGCGAGCAGGCGCCCTTGCTCGCGAATGTCAGTTTCGACCTTGCCGCTGGCGAGGCGCTTGGCGTGATCGGTCCGTCGGCCTCTGGCAAATCGACCTTGGCGCGGCTGCTGGTCGGCGCCTGGCAGGCGGATGCCGGTACAATCCGGCTGGATGGCGCGACTTTTGATCAATGGCAGCCGGACGATCTGGGACGGCACATCGGCTATCTGCCGCAACAGGTGGAACTTATCAGCGGCTCGATCCGCGACAATATCTGTCGCTTTGACCCGGATGCCGACGATGCCGCGATTGTCGAGATCGCCCGCATGACCGGCGTGCATGAGATGATCCTTGGCCTGCCAAAGGCTTATGGCACCGAAATGGGTCATGCCGGTCACCCGCTTTCCGGCGGTCAGCTGCAAAGGATCGGCCTTGCCCGGGCGCTTTACGGCAGGCCGAGGCTGATCGTGCTGGACGAGCCAAATTCCAACCTTGATGCGGTCGGGGAAGAGGCGTTGGCAGCAGCGATCCTGCAGATGCGCAAGGCGGGCGCGGCGGTTGTTGTCATGGCGCACCGGCCAAGTGCTCTGGCCGCCGTCAACAAGGTAATGGTGCTGCAAAACGGTCAGGTCAGTCATTTCGGCGATCGGGACAGGGTGCTGGCCGAAACCACCCGCCCGCGGCCGGTCGCTGCGCCGCAAGATGGGATGAGGCAGGTAGCCCATGGCTGATCTACCCGAAAGCCCCAGCCTCTCGCTGCGCCGCCCGCTGCTGATCGGCTTTTGGGGCAGTATTGCCCTGATGTTGATTCTTGTCGGCTGGGCCAACCTGACTGGCATCGCCGGTGCTGTCGTCGCCTCGGGCGAAGTTTCGGCTGGCGGCAAACCCAAACAGGTCCAGCATCTTGACGGCGGCGTCGTTGCGAAAATCTTCGTGGCGGACGGGGACCGGGTCCGCAAGGGCGATCTGCTCTTGCGACTCGATGACAGGTTGTTACGGGCCAATCTGGCCATCTACCTTGATCGTTACGCGGAGTTGCTGGCCCGCCGGGACCGGCTGCTTGCCGAGCGTGACGGCCTCCCCGCCCCGGTCTTCACGCCGCCGGCGGGCCTTTTGGCCAACCGGAGTCTCACTGCCTTTCAACAGGCAGAGATTGCAACATTCCACTCGCGGGCCGACCTGCAATCGGGCCGCCGCAGCCAATTGGCCGAACGTATCGGCCAGTATGAAAACCAGATTGGCAGCGTCACTGCCCTTTTGCAGGCCAAGCAAGAGCAAGAGGCGATGGTGAGCGAACTTCTCGCCCGTCAGCGCAAGCTTTTGGCAAAGGGTTTGACCCGACAGGCCGATGTCATGGCACTGGCGCAAAGCCGGTCGGAGATTTTAGGTCAGATCGACGGGCAGCAGGCCGAAATCGCCCGCATAAGGAATGCGATCGCCGACACAAGACTGGAAGTGCTGCAAACCGGGCGGCAGTTCCGCGAAGAAACCGTGGCGGAGCTGGGTGAAGTATCGGCCCGGATCGAAACGCTGCTGCAGCAGATCAACGGCACACAATCACAGCTGGACCGGGTAGCAATCACCGCGCCGGTTTCAGGCTTTGTGCATGAGTTGCAGGTGGTGACAGTGGGCGGTGTGGTGCCGCCCGGAGCGGTGATCAGCCAGATCATCCCCGACGACCGGTCACGCAGTTTCGACCTCAAGGTACCGGCGGTATCGGTTGACCAGATCTTTGTCGGGCAAGAGGTGCGGTTGCGCTTTCCGGCGTTCAACCAAAGAACCACACCGGAGTTGATCGGCAAGGTCGCGGTCATCTCCGCCAGCTCGGTTCAGGATGAGGCGACGCGCATCCACTATTACCGCATCAAGGTCGATGTCGGGCCGGACGAGCTTGCAAGGCTCGGGGCCGACATGCTTTTGCCCGGGATGCCGGTGCAGGGGTTTCTGGGTACTGGGGAAAGATCGGTGGCCAGCTACCTGATCCGCCCGGTTGTCGAGCAGATGCAACTGGCATTTCGCGAAAACTGACGGCGGAAATGGCCGCGGCAGGCCGAATGGCGCCGCGATATCCCGGATGACGTCAGCCGATAATCCCGGTATAGAAGGGCGGGGCCTGCCAGCCGACAGCGCCGCCCACCCCAAACCGCTCAGCGGTCCTGACAGGAGAGATATCATGACCAGCCTTGCCGCGATACAGGCCCGCCCGAATATGGATCATTGGCAGGAACGGGTCGATCTCGCGGCCGCCTTTCGCTGGACCGCTCGCCTGGGCATGCATGAAGGCGTTGCAAACCACTTTTCCCTTGCCGTGAACCCCGAGGGTACCCAATTTCTGATGAACCCTAATCAGGCACATTTTTCGCGTATCAAGGCGTCTGACATCCTGCTTCTGGATGCAAATGATCCCGACACATTGAACCGCGCTGATGCGCCGGATCCGACAGCATGGGGGCTGCACGGCTCTGTCCATCGCCGCTGCCCCCATGCGCGATGCGTCATGCATGTCCATTCGATCTTTGCCACCGTGCTGGCCAGTCTTGCCGACAGTAACATCCTGCCAATCGATCAGAATACCGCCACCTTCTACAACCGCTACGTCATCGACGAACATTTCGGCGGCCTTGCCTTTGAGGCAGAGGGCGAACGCTGCGCCGCGGCCCTTTCCGAC
>JBARVM010000154.1:0-3825 GCA_049646265.1 Paracoccaceae bacterium | reverse complement strand
TATTTGCGGTTGAACTCCACCCATTTTTCCATGTCCGGTTCCGTGTCGGGCCGGATCGCATCCGCCGGGCATTCCGGTTCGCAAACGCCACAGTCGATACATTCATCCGGGTGGATGACCAGCATGTTCTCACCTTCGTAAAAACAATCGACCGGGCAAACCTCGACACAGTCGGTATATTTGCAGGCGATGCAATTATCGGTAACAACGTAGGTCATGGGTGAATTCCAGCTTTGATCCGCCCGCTACCTAACAGAGTTTTCCGATCATTCAAGGGTGCCGGGCAGCAGAAAGTCCGGCGTTCGACAAGAAGGATCAGCGTGGGAATAGCTTTTCGCCGCTGCATCGGGCGCGCGAAGAAAATTCTGCCCGCCGGCACTTCAATCCTTAGCGGGTGTGACACCCGACGAAGGTGGCCCCTCCTCTCGGTAAAGCTTTTGCGCTTCGGTCGCGTCGCCGCGCCGGACGCCGGTTGCCAGAATATGCACAACCCGCACCCGGCCCTGCGACACAAGGGTCAGCACATCGCCCGGCCCGACCAGCTGCGCGGCTTTGGTTACCGGTCGGCTGTTCAGCCGCAGATGGCCGGTTTCCGCAAGCGTGGCGGACTGGGTGCGGGTCTTGGCGAAACGCGCATGCCATAGCCATTTGTCGAGCCGGATTCGCATCGGGCGCGGCTGCCTAGATCTTGTCGCGAAGCCCCATCAGCGCAGCGGCGAAGGGGTTGTCGGGATCGATCCGGTCGGATTTGCGCGGCGGGCGCGCTTCGAACGTGCGGCCGCCATCGTCCTTGCGGTCGCGCTGAGGTTTGCCCTTGGCCTTGCGGTCCTGCGCGCGGTCTTTCTGGCGGTCCCTTGACCGATCCTTCTGACGGTCGCGCGGTGCGCCCTTGTCACCCGCCTCACCCGGCACGGCGTCAGCAGCCGCACCTTGCGGGGTGCCCCGGCGCGGGGCCCGATCGGCCCGGGGGCGCGGCTTTGGCGCCCAGGTAAAGGTGAAATAGACCTCATTCTCAACCACGGTCTGAATGGCTGCCTCTTCCTCGGTGATCGGGTTGACCTGTGCCGCGCCGTCCGAAGGGGCCGCGACCGGTTCAACCTTGACCTTTTCCCGCTCGCCCCGTTCGGCCTTATAGCCCAGACCCGCCATCAGATCGGCGAACTGTTCCAGCGTCATGCCGGTGATCGACAGCATGTCCGCTGTCGCCTCGAACCCCGCGCGCGCGTCCTTTTGCCGTAGAATGTCGGCCAGACGCTCCAACATGTCGATGCGGATCGCCCGCGCCCCGGCCGGATGATAGCCAGCCAGTAGGTAATCGCGCCGGTCAAGCTCAACGAGGTTGGGAATGGTCACAAGTCCCGGTGGCGGGCTGGAAAGAAACTCTGGCAAATCGTTGAAGAGAGACCACAAAAGCAGACGCAGCCGGGTTGGCGCGGGTTTCAGGAGCAGCGGCATGAAAATCGTATACTGGCCGAAACGGACACCATGTTTGCGCAGGCTGCCCCGCGCATCCTGATCCAGCGCCTTGACCTCTTCTGCGACCTGATCGCGCGGCAGGACACCCAGCCCTTCCATCAGCCGGAAGGCAAAACCACGCGCCAGTCCGGCCAGCGTTTCGTCACGCTCCATCGCCAGCAAGGGCTCAAAGGCCGCCGAAACCTTGCGGTCGATGAAATGCTGCAAACGGCGGCGCACCTTTTCGCCAACGTCGAAACCCGCCTCTTCATCGACAAAGGCCTCGACCTGCGGGCGCAGGGCCGAGGCACCCTTTACCAGCTTGCCCACGGCCTGACTGCCCCACATCAACCCGCCCTGATCGGTGAAATCCATTTCCGTGTCAGGGGCATTGTAGAAACGATCCGCCCGCAGATGGAACTCCGGCTTCAATGCCTCATAAGCGGCCTGACGCAGCGTGCGCCCTTCATCGGCCCCGGCGGCAGCGTCCTGCTGAAAACGAAACCCTTCCAGCCGACCGACGAATTCGCCCTCGACGGTCACTTCACCCTTTTCATTCACCGCAGCCACCAGGCTCTCCTTTTGTTTGAGCCGGCGAAGCAGAACTGATGTCCGCCGGTCCACAAATCTTTGCGTCAGTTTCGCGTGCAGCGCGTCCGACAATCGGTCTTCTACAGCGCGCGTCACGTCTCGCCAATGACTTTCATCCGCAACCCAACCTTTGCGCTGCGTTACGTAGGTCCATGTGCGGATATATGCCAACCGCTTCGACAGAGTGTCGATCTCACCCTCTGTCCTGTCTATGCGGGCGAGTTGCGTTGCCAGCCAATCGTCGGGCACCTGCCCGCCCCTGTGCAGAAACCCGAATATGCGCGCAAGGAGCGTGGCATGTTCCTGCCCCGAAATGCCGCGAAAATCGGGAATGCGGCAAACATCCCACAGGCGCCGCAGATCATTTGGGCTGACCAGAAGATCGCTGATCTCCGGCATGGCCAAGAGGGATTTGAGCGCCTGAACATCATCGGCCTCTTGCCCGCGGGTCAGCCATTCGTTGGCCGGACTGAATTCAAGTGCGGCCAGCAACCGTGCCGGGCTGCCGAACTCCAACGCACTTTCGCGCCAGTAAAGCCGTTGGATCGGGGCGAAACGGTGCGCCTCTATCGCCTCGATCACCGGTTCGGCCAAGGGGCGCGCCTCGCCCGTCACACCAAAGGTGCCGGGGTTCATATGCCGCCCTGCCCGGCCCGCGACCTGCGCCAACTCATGCGGGAAAAGGTTGCGCATCTTCTGGCCGTCGAACTTGGAGGTGCCGGAAAAGGCCACATGGCCGATATCGAGATTGAGGCCCATGCCGATCGCATCGGTGGCCACCAGAAAATCGACCTCGCCGCTTTGATAAAGCGCGACTTGCGCATTGCGGGTTCGCGGGCTTAGCGCGCCCATCACCACCGCGCAGCCGCCCCGCTGCCGACGGATCAGCTCGGCGATTTCATAAAGATTCTCGACCGAAAAGCTGACAATCGCACTGCGAGAGGGCATCCGGCTTATCTTTTTTGAGCCCGCGTAGGTCAGCGTCGAAAACCGCTCCTTGCGCAGGAACTGGACGTTTGGCACCAGCGCGGCAATGGCGGGCCGCATGGTATCGGCCCCCAGAAAGACGGTTTCCAGAAGGCCGCGCGCGTGCAATAGCCGGTCGGTGAAAACATGGCCGCGTTCAGGGTCGGCGCAGAGCTGGATCTCGTCCACCGCCAGAAAATCCACACCGATTTCGGTTGGCATCGCCTCTACCGTGCAGACCCAATACTGCGCCCTTTCGCCGACGATCCGTTCTTCACCCGTCACAAGGGCTGCGACCGAGGGGCCACGTTGGGCGACGATCCGGTCATAGACCTCGCGCGCCAGAAGTCTGAGCGGCAGGCCAATCACACCCGTACGATGCGCCAACATGCGTTCGATCGCGTAATGGGTCTTGCCGGTATTGGTCGGGCCGAGGACCGCGGTGACCCTCGCTTGCGTCGTCATATCGGGTGTCGTCCTATAGTTCCCGGCCCGAAAGCGCGCGTTCCAGATCTTCTACGGCCCTCTTTATGGAGTCCTGATGGGGATGTATAGCGAGAGAAGCGCGAAATGCCTTCAGCGCCTGCGCCTCGTCACCCAATTCGTTGAGAATCATGCCAAGACCCGAGAGGGCACCAAAATGGCGTGGCTCCAGACTAAGCACATGCTGGATGTCGGCCAGAGATTCGCCAAAGCGGCCTGCGAGGTAAAAGGCCGTCGCCCGCGCGTTCCATCCTTCGGCGAAATCTGGTGCCATATCTGTCAAGGTGGTCAGATGGCCAATGGCAACTTCCAAATTGCCCTCCTCCATCG
>JBARVM010000153.1:0-2041 GCA_049646265.1 Paracoccaceae bacterium | reverse complement strand
ATCGCGGTCCAGCACCACATGGCCGTCGAGAACGCCGCGCAGAATATCGGCGACCGGCCCGTCCATATCCGAACCCGCGACCAGAACGGAAAAGACCGCCGTAATGTCGCCCATGCCTTCGGTGCCCGGCCCGGCCCGTTCGGCCAGAGACATGATCAGATGCGAGGTTGAAGGTGGGTAGCCGCGCAGCGAGGGCGGTTCACCGGCGGCAAGGGCGATTTCGCGGTGCGCCTCTGCCAGACGGGTGATGGAATCGGCCAGGAACAGGACGTTCTTGCCCTGATCGCGGAAATATTCCGCCACCGCCATCGCCGCCCAGGCTGCTCGGCGCCGGACAAGTGGCGACTGGTCGGAGGTGGCAGCAATGATGATCGAACGCGCCATCCCGTCGGGCCCCAACACATCTTCGGCGAATTCGCGCAATTCGCGCCCGCGTTCGCCAATGAGGGCGATAACGGTTATGTCTGCCTGCAGAGTGCAGGCGAAATGAGCCATGAGCGTGGATTTCCCGACGCCCGAACCCGCGAAGAGCCCAATTCTTTGCCCCCTTACCAGCGGCAAGAGCGTGTTGAAGGCGCGCATGCCGGTTTCCAGCCGCGGACCCAGCCGCCGCCTTGTTGCTGCAAAGGGCGGGGCAGAGCGCAGCGGCTGGGCAAATTGCCCCTTGCGCAGTGGGCGTCCGTCGATTGGTTTGCCGAACGGGTCGATGATCCGGCCAATCCAGCTGATATCCGGCATCAGAACCGGCTGGCCGACCAGGTCGACCTTGTCGCCCAACCGCACGCCATCGGGACTGTTGTCGCACAAAACTGCCGCGCCCTCGGCATCGAGCAGGATGATTTCGCCGCCAATCGGGCCGCTTGCCGTATGGATGACGGCCCGGTCGCCCATCGACCAGTCGCCACCAGCCCCGGTGATTCTCAGCAACCCGCGCCCCACCTCCGACACCCGTGCAAGGCGCCTTGTCGTTCGAAAAGCAGCGATTTCTGCCTGAAGCATGTCGAGTGCTGCGCCGGTCATTCTGACCTCCTTTGAAGCGTTGAACCATTTCTAAAGGATTCACCCTTAAATCTTGGTTGAAAGCTCGGAGGAGAAGCCCCGATGTTCAAAATGCCAGAAGTGATGGGCATGGCCTCGTCCATGTCTACGAATGCCGAACAAAGGCTTGCGGCTGTTGCCCGGAATATCGCCAATGCCGATACGCCCGGATATCGCGCCCAGTCGGTCGCCCCATTTCATGACAGTTATCGCGACAGCGAAGGGCTTGCCCTGCGCACCAGCCACCCCGGCCATTTGACGGCCGTTTCCGGCCACCTGACCAGTGCGCGGTCGGCAGAGGCGGGGGGCCATATGTCGCCCAACGGCAATAATGTCTCGCTCGAAGCGCAGATGGTCGAGGCGGCCGCAATCCGCAAGGATCACGATCTTGCGCTCAGCATCTACAAGACATCGCTGGAAATCATGCGCAGCTCGCTTGGTCGCTGATAGAGGAACATGTGATGAGTGAGTTTCAAAATACGCTCTCGGTCGCCGCTTCCGCGATGGAAGCACAAGCGATGCGGCTGCGCTATATCTCCGAAAATCTCGCCAATGCAGACACGCCCGGCTACCACCGCAAGGCCGCCGCCTTCGAGATGGAAATGGCGCGGGGCGGCGAAACCGGCCGGGTGCGTCTGGGCGATGTGCAGCTGGATGACCGCGCCTTGACGCGGATCTATGAGCCAGGCAACCCGATGGCCGACAGCTCTGGTTATTTCGACGGGTCGAACGTCGATATGGTGGTGGAAATCGCCGATGCGCGCGAAGCGCAGCGCAGTTACGAGGCAAACCTCAAGCTTTTCGATCAGGCGCGGCAAATGTCGCAAAACCTGCTTGAGCTGCTGCGCAGATAAGAGAGGTGATCCAGAATGGACGTGCGAAGCACTCTTGCCTCTCTGACTTACTCGCAGGCCCGGCCGGCCACGGCCCCGGCTGCCCCATCGCCAACAGGGGCGGGGCAGGCCGGGGCCTTCGGCGCCGCGGTCGGCCAGTTCGCCGATGT
>JBARVM010000152.1:0-2575 GCA_049646265.1 Paracoccaceae bacterium | reverse complement strand
GTCTATGGTTTCGAGGAAACCCAGCTTCTTGCCCTTACCGGCAGCCATGAAGAAAAACCGACAATGAACCTGCCAGCCCGCACCGTTCTTGGATCCGGTCAGAAACCGATAGAGGTGCACGGGCCTTTTCCGGAGATCGAATCAGAATTATTGGCGCCGCACCGGGACTTCTGGCAGCGCTGACCTTGGGCCCCTTCCCAACAGCAAACCCCCCGGACCTTGCGGGCCGGGGCGCTGCTTTTTTGTAAGCGGGATCGTTCAGTCGATCATCGGCAAAAGACTGTCGAGGCTCTTTTTGGCATCGCCGTAGAACATCCGCGTATTGTCCTTATAGAACAGCGGATTCTCGATCCCCGAATAGCCGGTCCCCTGCCCGCGCTTGGAGACGAAGACCTGTTTCGCCTTCCAACATTCCAGAACCGGCATGCCGGCGATGGGGCTGTTGGGATCTTCCTGTGCGGCCGGGTTGACGATGTCATTGGAGCCGATGACAATTGCCACGTCGGTCGAGGGGAAATCCTCGTTGATTTCGTCCATCTCCAGCACAATGTCATAAGGCACCTTGGCTTCGGCCAGTAGCACGTTCATATGGCCCGGAAGACGACCGGCGACAGGGTGGATGGCGAAACGCACCTCCTTACCCTTGGCGCGCAGCTTGCGGGTCAGTTCGGCGACCGATTGCTGCGCCTGCGCCACCGCCATGCCGTAACCCGGGATGATGATCACCGAATCCGCGTCATTCAGCGCAGCGGCAACCCCATCGGCGTCTATGGCCACCTGTTCGCCCGAAACCTCCATCTGCGGACCGGCGGTATTGCCGAAACCGCCAAGGATAACAGAGACGAAAGAGCGATTCATCGCCTTACACATGATGTAGCTGAGGATTGCACCAGAGGAGCCGACAAGCGCGCCGGTCACGATCAGAAGGTCATTGCCAAGCGAGAAACCGATCGCCGCTGCCGCCCAGCCCGAGTAGCTGTTCAGCATCGAAACGACGACGGGCATATCCGCCCCGCCGATACCCATGATCAGGTGATAGCCGATGAAAAGGGCCGCGAGTGTCATCAGGGCCAGTGGCAGCATGCCGCCGGTATTGAAGTACCAGACCAGACAGATGACCGAAAGAGCGGCCGCAGCAGCATTCAGCACATGTCCGCCCGGCAGCTTCACAGCCTTGGACGTCACCTTGCCGGCGAGCTTGCCAAAGGCGATGACCGACCCGGTAAAGGTCACGGCACCGATGAAGATGCCAAGGAAGAGTTCGACCCTGAGGATCGAGAGTTCCACAGGCGTCTTGTGGGCGAGAACGGCGGCGAAACCTTCCAGCCCCTGCCGCGCTGTCTCGTCCATCGCCAGAACATTGCCCATTTCGAAATGGGCGTTAAAGCCGACAAAGACCGCCGCGAGACCGACCAGCGAATGCATGGCCGCCACAAGCTGCGGCATTTCGGTCATCTGCACCCGCTGCGCAACGACATAGCCGATAAGCCCGCCACCTGCGATCAGAAGAAGCGACAAGAGCCAAAGGCCCGAACCGGGGCCGATCAGCGTGGCGGCAATGGCCAACGCCATACCGAAGATGCCATACCAGACCGCGCGCTTGGCGCTTTCCTGGCCGGAAAGCCCACCCAGCGAGAGGATGAAAAGAACCGCCGAAACGACATAGGCGGCCGTGGTGAAACCGAATTCCATCTGTGCGGCCCCCTTAGGATTTCTGGAACATGGCGAGCATGCGCCGGGTGACAAGGAAACCGCCGAAGATATTGATCCCGGCCATGAAGATCGACAGCGCCGCCAGCACGATCACCAGCATGGAGCTGGAGCCGATCTGCATCAACGCCCCCAGAATGATGATCGAGGAAATGGCGTTGGTGACGGCCATCAGCGGTGTATGCAGGCTGTGGCTGACATTCCAGATCACCTGGAAGCCGACAAAGACCGACAGAACGAAGACGATGAAATGCTGCATGAAGCTGGCGGGTGCCACAAGGCCGATCCCCAACAGCAACGCCGCCCCGATCACCAAAAGCGTAACCTGGCTGCGGGTCTGCGCCTTGAATGCGGCCACTTCCTGGGCGCGCTTTTCCTCGGCCGTCAGCTCAACCGCTTTGGGCTTGGGCTTGGCCGCGGCAATCGCCGCGATCTTGGGCGGTGGCGGCGGGAAGGTGATCGCCCCACCATGGGTGACGGTCGCACCGCGGATCACGTCGTCGTCCATATTATGGTTGACCACCCCATCCTTGCCGGGCGTCAGGTCAGCCATCATATGGCGGATATTGTTGGCATAAAGGGTCGAGGATTGCGCGGCCATGCGGCTTGGAAAGTCGGTATAGCCGACGATGGTCACACCATTCTTGCTGACGATCTTTTCGTCGGGCACCGTCAGGTCGCAATTACCGCCCCGTTCCGCCGCAAGGTCGATCACGACAGAGCCGGGCTTCATCGCCGCGACCATATCTTCCAGCCAGAGTTTGGGTGCATCGCAGCCGGGGATCAGCGCCGTGGTGATGACGATATCCATCTCCGGCGCCAGTTCGCGGAACTTCTTCAGCTGTGCCTCACGAAACTCGGGCGA
>JBARVM010000151.1:0-5400 GCA_049646265.1 Paracoccaceae bacterium | reverse complement strand
TGTAAGGGGCGGAGTTCGTAACAGACAGGTCTGATCCATGAGCTTTACCCTTGCCATCGTCGGCCGCCCCAATGTCGGCAAATCGACCCTGTTCAACCGGCTGGTCGGTCGCAAGCTGGCACTTGTGGACGACACGCCCGGCGTGACGCGCGATCTGCGCGAGGGCGAGGCCCGTCTGGGTGACCTGCGTTTTACCGTGATCGACAGCGCGGGCCTTGAGGATGTGACCGACGACAGCCTGCAGGGCCGGATGCGTCGCCTGACCGAACGCGCCGTCGAAATGGCTGATGTCTGTCTCTTTGTCATTGACGCGCGCAGCGGGCTGACCGCCACCGACAAGGTTTTCGCCGAGATCCTGCGGCGCAAGAACGCCCATGTGATCGTCGCCGCCAATAAGTCTGAAGGCAAGGCCGCCGACGCCGGGGTGATCGAGGCTTGGGAGCTGGGTCTTGGTGAGCCGGTGCGCATTTCCGCCGAACATGGCGAAGGCATGGACGAGCTTTACCATATCCTGCGCCCCATCGCCGACCAGTTCACCGCCCGCGCCAAGGCCGATGCGCCAGAGGTGGATGTGGTCCTTTCCGAAGAGGATGAGGGCGACGAGGATGCGCCTTTTCGCATGCCGACAGAGGATCGTCCCCTGCAGATCGCCGTCATCGGCCGCCCCAATGCGGGCAAATCGACACTGATCAACAAGATCATCGGCGAAGACCGCTTGCTGACCGGGCCAGAGGCCGGGATCACCCGCGACGCCATTTCCGTCACCGCCAAGTTCATGGGTACCCCCGTCCGTATCTTTGACACCGCCGGCATGCGCAAGAAGGCGCGGATCACCGGCAAGCTGGAAAAACTGTCGGTGGCCGACGGTATTCGCGCCGTACGATTTGCCGAAGTGGTGGTGGTGCTGCTCGACGTCGATATCCCTTTTGAGACCCAGGACCTGCGTATCGCCGATTTCGCCGAGACAGAGGGTCGGGCGGTGGTCGTCGCCGCCAACAAATGGGATCTGGAAGAGGACAAGACCGAAAAGCTGAAAGAGCTGCGTGAAGCCTTCGAACGGCTATTGCCGCAGCTGCGCGGCGCGCCCCTTGTGACCGTCTCGGCCAAGACCGGCAAGGGTCTGGACCGGCTGCATGCCGCCATCATGAAGGCTTATGATGTCTGGAACCGCCGTGTCTCGACCGCGCGGCTGAACCAATGGCTGAGCGCCATGACCGAAGCCCATCCACCACCGGCCCCCGGCGGGCGGCGGATCAAGCTGCGCTACATGACGCAGATCAAGACGCGCCCCCCCGCCTTTGTCGCGATGACCAATCACGCCGACCTTTTGCCGGAAAGCTATTCACGCTATCTTGTCAATGGCTTGCGGGCGGATTTTGACATGCCGGGAACGCCGATCAGGCTGACCTTCCGCGATCAGGGCGACAAGAACCCCTACAAGAATCAGAAATTCCACACCCCGTCACGGCTGCGCAAACATGTCGAAGGCCATCAGCGCGAAGATTACCGCAAGCGGTAGCGCCGGGCGCGGGATCATGGCCAGTGTTCGGCCAGAACCCATTCGCGCCTTTCCTTGAATTCGGGCAGGTTGACCAGTTCGGCAATCCGTGCCGCATGCGCCCTGCAGGCCGCCTCATGCAGCGCCATCAGCTGTTTATCGGCGGCGAAATGCTGGTCGAAATAGCCCTTCGCCTGCATGAGCCTGTCGCCGTAATCGCTTGAATCCTCTTCATTCTTGTTGCGCGTCCGCCAATAGGTGCGTGACACTTTCTTGTCGGCAATCACCACATCGCCGCGATACATTTTTGCCAGATAACTGTCGAGCGAGCGCAGGGCGAAATGTTCCAGCCGCACCAGAGAGTAGGTGCCGCGACAATCAAGGCCATTTTCGCTGCGGTCGGCGGGCAGAGTCAGTTGATCGCGGCCTGAGCCGTCGAGCCACCTGACAGGCCCCCGGTCTTGCAACATGTCGGGCCGGTGGTTGCGCAGCCGCTCCACCTTGTCTGAAAGCCTGACGAGGCTTTTCACGCCGCGCCGGGACTTGCGGATACCGGGGGTGGTGGACTGGTGCGCCGGAAAAAGATCAAGGATCCAGCCCTGTTCGTAATGCTGCCGATTGTTGGCGCCGTGATTGACCTCGGAAATCGACAGAACGTCGAAGGGACCGGCCTTTTCAAGAAGGTCATTCACATGACCCGCGCCGACGCGGATATTGATGAACTCGTCGACATCCATCGAAATGAAAAAGTCCGCCTCGCGCATCGCTTTCAGCCCGTGGGCATAATTCAACGCGGCCGGCTGATAGGCGGTATTCCCGGCTGCGACTGCCGGGTTGGGCAGATGCAGAAGCTGGCCCATGTCCTGCAGCCGGTCGAGGATCAGGTCGGTCCCGTCCGAGCAATCGTTGGTAAAGACCACAAAGTCGGTGATGCCAATGGTCCGGTGCCAAGCCAACCATTCCAGGATGAAAGGCCCCTCATCCTTCATGCAGGTCGCAACAAAGACCTTGGGGTCACGCGCGGGCCAGGGTCGTGCGGCGCGTGGCGGAAGAAGGCTCGCATCAGGCTGAGCCACTGCAACAGCAGGTCGCATGAAATAGGAAATGGAGCTTTTTCTGGCGGCTGGAACCAGCAAGAGGCCCGCCGCAGCGAGCATTTCGGTGATTTGCTGACGGGGCTTCGCGCCATAGACTTTTTCGTGAAATTCCATCACGACCGCGCGGACCGATCCAAGGTCTGCCCTATCCAATAAGCCGACCTCGCCGCCTTCGATGTCGCAGACAATCACGGTCGGTTGAACTTCGCGGATCAGCTGGTCTATGGGAACCCGTTCAACCTCGACAACCTTTCGGCTGCTGCCCTGCTTGGCGCTCATCGAAGAGGCCCAGAAATGTGCACGCAGGTAAAAAGGTACAGGCGGCCCGGCATCGGCTGTGACCACGCCGTGGCGTAGATCGACAGTGTTAACCCCGTTCAGGCGGTGGGTTTCGCGGATCAGGGGGATAAGTTCCGGATTGGCCTCGACCGTGGTGACAGAGCCGATACTGTCAAAGCGGGCAGCGACGGTCGACAAAAGGCCAAGCCCGGCGCCGAGTTCCAGCACCCGGTCGCCAGGCCTCAGCACTTCCTGCAAACCCTGATCCTCTCCCACTTCGTAGCGGCCTGCACGGAGGGGTTTCTCGATCGGCGGGGTGATGATGGAAGGGTCAAATGGGACGAGAACACCCCGGCAGTTCAAGATTTCAGTGTAACTGACCATAGCGCTTTTCTTATTCCTCACCCGTCATGACAGGTCATCGATCGAACCGGGCCGATGGAACTGTCGGATCAATGGACCGCTGAAGGTAAAGTTTCCGCTAATGCGGTTACAGTGCCACGGCCGTTCTGACTATTGGCGGGCTCAGGCTGTCGGTCAATGTTGTCGCGCCGTTTCAGACAAGATCGCCTTCGGGCGTGATCCTTTTGCGGCCACCGAGCCAGGGGACAAGGGCAGCGGGCAGATCGACCCCGCCATCAGCGGTCTGGCCGTTTTCCAGCACTGCGATCAGGCAGCGCCCCACGGCCAGGCCAGAACCGTTCAGCGTATGCAGGAATTCCGGCTTGCCGCCCGCCGCGCGATAGCGGGCATTCATGCGCCGTGCCTGAAAATCACCGCAGACGGATACGGAAGATATTTCACGATAGGTATTCTGCCCCGGCAGCCAGACTTCCAGATCATGGGTCTTTCGCGCGCCGAAACCCATATCGCCGGTGCAAAGAACGATAGTCCGGTAGGCAAGGCCCAGCCGTTCGAGCACCGCCTCGGCGCATCCTGTCATGCGCGCATGCTCTTCCAGCGATGTCTCGGGCGTCGTGATCGACACCATCTCGACCTTCTCGAACTGATGCTGGCGCAACATGCACGAAGTGTCCTTGCCGGCTGAGCCCGCCTCTGACCGGAAACATTGGGTATGGGCGGTCATGCGCAGGGGCAGGGCGGATTCGTCAAGAATATCGCCCGCTACCGTATTGGTCAGCGTGACTTCGGAGGTCGGGATCAGCCACCAGCCATTGGTGGTCTGATAGCTGTCCTCGGCGAATTTCGGCAGTTGGTTGGTGCCATACATCGCCTCGTCGCGAACCAGAATCGGGGTGATCATCTCTGTCAGCCCATGTTCTGACGTGTGCAGATCCAGCATGAATTGCGCCAGCGCCCGGTGGAGGCGTGCGACGGCCCCTTTCAGTACCACAAAACGACTGCCCGAAAGTTTCGCCGCCGTTTCAAAATCCATCAGCGCCTTGACGGCGGGAATGTCGAAATGTTCGCGCGGCGCAAAGTCGAAACGGGGCGGCGTGCCCCAGCGGCGCAATTCCACATTCGCCGTTTCGTCCGGCCCATCCGGCACATCGGCGAGCGGCAGGTTGGGGATGCGCATAAGCATGTCGCGCAATTGCCCATCAAGATCGGCGGCCTCCTGGGTCAGGCTGGCGATCTCGGCCTTCTTGTCGCCGACAAGGGCGCGCAGCCGTTCAAATTCCGCCGTATCACCACGCCCCTTGGCGGCGCCAACCTCTTTTGAGGCTGCATTTTGCGCCGCCTGCGCGGTTTCCGCCGCCAGAATGCGGCCGCGGCGGGCCTCGTCCAGCGCCAGAATCTCTGCCGACATCGGCTCTAGCCCGCGCCGGGCCAGATCGGCGTCGAATTGGGCGGGGTTGTCACGGATGGCGCGAATATCGTGCATGAATGTCCTCGGCGGTCGATCTTTGCCCTGATATGCCTGAATGTCGGCGGAAGGGAAACCAAAAAAACGTCCGCCCGGCAGCGCAGGGGCAAAGGGTCGATCTGTTTTTATGGAAGTGATTTCAAGGGTATAGAGAGCGTTCTTTGGGGCGCCAGCCGGATCGCTGGCGCGCCTGACCAGCCGCCCAAGGCTGGCCGCTATCGGTAACCTGCGTCACTCCAGCTCGATCGTGCCCGGTGGTTTGGAGGTGCAATCGTAAAAGACCCGGTTCACCCCGGCTACCTCATTGATGATCCGCGTCGAGGTTTCGCCAAGAAATTCGTGGCTGAACGGATAATAATCCGCCGTCATCCCGTCGACAGAGGTAACGGCCCGCAGCCCGACCGCATAGTCATAGGTGCGCCCGTCGCCCATCACGCCCACGGTCTTCATCGGCAGGATCGCGGCAAAGGCCTGCCAGATCTCGTCATAAAGCCCGTGCTTGCGGATCTGGTCCAGATAGACCGCATCGGCCTGACGCAGGATATCCAGCTTTTCGCGGGTAATCTCCCCCGGGCAGCGGATCGCAAGGCCGGGGCCGGGGAAAGGATGGCGGCGGATAAAGCTTTCGGGCAGGCCAAGCTCGCGGCCAAGGGCGCGGACCTCATCCTTGAAAAGCTCGCGCAAGGGCTCCACCAGCT
>JBARVM010000150.1:0-2130 GCA_049646265.1 Paracoccaceae bacterium | reverse complement strand
CCCTCCAACTCGTTACGGATGGCGCGCAGGGCGCCGGTGACCTGCCAAAGCAGAAAGGCAAGATCCGCCAGACCGAGCATCAGGCGCAACCAGACTGGCAGGTCGGGCGGCAAGGAGCGATAGAGGGCCAGAACCAAAAGCCGCCCGCCGATCAGCACCAGCCAAACCGACAGGGCCGGGGCATATCCCCCCTGCCAGTAGCGCCGGACAACATTGGGCAAGCGGGCTTGCGTATCCATATGGCCGATCCTAACACGGAACCGGGCGGCGAAGCCAGTTCAGGAGACTGGCCAAGGCGGACGCGGGCAAGAAGCGAACGACATGGGTATAAGGGCGACGGGCCAGTACCGTGGCGGCACGCCCCGCGCTATTTGCGCCATATTTGCATGCCGGAAAAACCCTTGGGCAGCGCGATCACGAAGACCGCAAGAACGACACCCAATCCAATGTCGCGCCAGTCGCCCACTTCACGCATCCCCTCGTCGGCCAACATCAAAAGCAGGGCACCCAAGAGCGGACCCCATGTGGTCCCCATGCCGCCGACCACGATCATGGCCAGCAGAAACAGCAGCATGCTGAGCGAAAAGACGATTGGCCCAACGACGCCGAACTGGACTGCGTAAAACGCGCCCGCCAATCCGGTGAAAAAGGCCGACAGGGCAAAAACCCAAAGCTGGTACTTCAGTCGCCCCACCCCACGAGACATGGCGTAACCCGGATTGTCGCGCAGGGCCTTGAATGCCAGACCGAGCGGCCCATTGATCAGCAGGATCGAAAACAACATGGCCAGCAGAAGCAGCGCAAGCCCGACGTAATATTGTCCGATGAACCATTTCGAGCCCAGAAGATCACGAAACCCCAGATCGCCGAACCGCGAAAAGCCGCGCACGCCGCCGAAGAGCGGCAGACAGCCGGAAGGCGGATTGGTAAAGCAGGCCGTGTCGTTAACCACCATCAGATAGATGACCTGCGCAATGGCCAGCGTCAGGAGCGCCACATAGGGCCCGCGCAGACGAAGACAGGCCAACCCGATCGCCATCGAAACCGCAACGGTCACCAAAGCGGCGGCGACCATAGCAACCGGCATCGGCCAGCCGAAGTAGTAGCCCAACATCGCCGTTCCATAGGCACCGGTGGCAAAGAGCGCCATTTGCGCCAGGGAAAAAATCCCCGCCACGCCAAGGACGAGGTTCCATTGGGTCACGACGACGCCCCAGATGAAAAAGAGCGTGACTTGAGTGATGATGTATCTGGTGCCAACCAGCAGCGGCAACAGCACCAAGGCGGCAGCCAAGGCGAAGCAGATCAGAACATCGCGCTTAGCCTTGCTCATAGCCGCACCACCTGTTTGCGGCCAAAAAAGCCGTATGGTCGCCAGATCAGGACGACGATGACGATAATAAGGAGGATGGCAAAACTAAATTGGACGCCAACCACATACTGGATGGCCGCTTCCAACAGCCCCAAGACGATGGCAGCCAGAACGGCGCCGCGGACTTGGCCCAACCCCGCAACAACGCAGATGACGAAGGCTTTCAGCATTGGGTCCGCGCCGACATTGGGCAAAAGCCCGGCGAGCGAGGAAATCATGATCCCCGAAATCGCCGCCAGCGCACCGGAAAGCGCCAGCACCTGCGCATAGACGCTGCCGATGCGGATACCCATCAACTGCGCCGCCTCGCGGTTTTGTGCGGTTGCCCGAATGGCGCGGCCGGTGCGGGTACGTCCCAAAAGCCAGGCCACAGCGGCCATCATGGCAAGGGCAACCGCCAGTATCAGCACATTCTGCAGCGGGATTGAAACCTGGCCAATCTGCAGGGCGCCGCCCAGGTTCAGCGGCTGTGCTTTGGGCTGTGGGCCGAACAGGCGCAGGATGATGTTCTCGATCACCGCGCCGATCCCGATTGTCGCGATGAAAATCTGGGTTTCAAAATTGGTCGAACGCAACATCGGGCGCGCGGCGAGATGATAGATGAGCAATCCGGCAAAGCCACACACGGCAGCCGCAGCCACGACCCCCGCCACGGCGGGCAGGCCCAGAACCGACATGACGTAAAAGCAGATGTATCCACCCAGCGCCAACACCGCGCCATGCGCCATGTTGAGCATGTTCAACGCCCCGTAAACCAG
>JBARVM010000149.1:0-1636 GCA_049646265.1 Paracoccaceae bacterium | reverse complement strand
CATCTGGTCGGGCAGTGGGCGGCGCAACCGCCATCTGACCCGATCATTCTTGCCGGGTCCACCGGTTCGCGTGGCAGTACAGCCCTGTTGATGGAGGCGGTTGCACGGCTGCCGCAGGGGGGGATCGTCCTTCCGGGTTTTGATTGGAATATGCCCGAATTTGGCTGGAATAGTCTCTATTCGAGCCCGGTTCCCAACGAAGATCATCCGCAATTCCGCTATGCCCGGCTGATGAAATCGTTGGGGTTGAAAAGTACCGATGTCGGCACCTGGCATGGCGCCAGCGCCCCTGACCGCGCGCGCAACAAGCTGATCTCCCTCGCCCTGCGTCCTGCGCCGGTCACCGATCAGTGGTTGGAGGAGGGAAAGGCGCTTTTGCCGCTGGATGTGGCAACACAAGCGATCAGCCTTTTGGAGGCGCCCTCCCCCCGGGACGAGGCTTTGGCCATCGCCGTTGCCCTGCGGGAGGCCGCAGAGAAGGGGGAGCGCGCGGCGCTGATCACGCCGGACCGCACGCTTGCACGCCGTGTTGCCGCAGCGCTTGATCAATGGGGGATCAGGCCGGACGACAGTGCCGGGCGACCGTTGCATCTGTCTGCGCCGGGCCGGTTTCTGCGCCATATCGCCGAGTTGATGGGCCGCCCACTGACCGCCGAACATCTTCTGACGCTGCTCAAACACCCGATTGCCGCCTCATCCGGTGATGTTCGCGGTGACCATTTACGCCTGACCCGCGATCTGGAGCTGAAATTGCGGCGCTATGGTCCGGCCTATCCTGATGCGGCGGCGATCACCGCTTGGGCTGGCGCGCAAAAAGACCCTGCAGCGGCACCATGGGGGGATTGGCTGGCAAGCTGGATCGGCAGGCTGTCAAACCCGGTAACAGACCGGCTTTCCGCGAGAATAGTGACACTGTTGGCCTTGGCGGAGAGCCTGGCAAACGGCCCATCAGCGCCGGGCGAGCAAAGCCAGCTTTGGCAGGCGGCGGCGGGCGAAAAGACCCGCGAACTGATGCAGGATTTAGCAGCCGAGGCTGATTTCGACGGGCAAATGAGCGCTGATGCTTTCGCCGATATCCTGACCGCCCTGTTGCAGCAGGAGGTGGTGCGCGACCCCGAGGCCTCAACACCGCAAATCGCCATTCAGGGCAGCCGGGAAGCCCGCGAACAGCAGGCAGAGCTGGTGGTTTTAGCGGGCTTGAATGAAGGCGGATGGCCCGCTCCCCCGGCCCCTGACCCCTGGTTATCGCGGCAGATGCGGCTTGCTGTCGGGCTCTTGCTGCCAGAGCGGCAGATCGGCCTTGCGGCGCATGACTTTCAACAGGCCGCCGCCGCGCCAAGGGTGATCCTGTCCCGGGCGCTTCGAAATGACGAGGCGCAGACGGTTCCGTCGCGCTGGCTGGATCGGCTGATGAACCTGACGCGCGGATTGGACGGCAAGGATGGTGCCATCGCCGACATGCGCGCGCGCGGAGCCGCCTATCTGGATCTGGCGCGCAGCATGCAGCATGTAGACGCCGCCGCGCCTGCGCCCCGCCCATCGCCGCGCCCACCAGTAGCCGCCCGGCCACGGGAACTGCCGGTCACTGCGATACGTCAGCTGATCCGCGATCCATATGAGATTTATGCCAAGTATA
>JBARVM010000148.1:0-9873 GCA_049646265.1 Paracoccaceae bacterium | reverse complement strand
CCCCTGCCGCATCGCCGCGCCGATCGGCCCGGCCAACCAGCCCAGGCTTCCAGATATCAAAGAGCCGGAACAGCAGAAAGGCCGCGATCCAGCCCGGATAGGCGACCAGCACCCAGTTATCCACTCCCTTGGCCCAAAAGGCCGCGGCGGGGAAGAGGAGTGCCAGCCACTGGCCCGCCACCTCGTCGATCACCACCTCTGACGGGTCGGCACCGGGGCGCCCGGCCAACTCGCGCCCGCAGGCCCAAAAGCCAAGCACCGTCACCGCGACCGTCGCAAGAACCAGCACGGGAAAGCCGAGATAGTGGTCGATCAGCACCCCCATCGCCAGCGCCACGACCGAACCCCATGTGCCCGGCGCCGGGCGCAAAAGCCCCGCGCCAAACCAGACCGAAAGAAGCCGCGACGCGCTCATGACCGCACCAGCGTCGCGGTGGCCAGCGCCGCGATACCTTCCTCGCGCCCGGTAAAGCCGAGCCGTTCGGAGGTGGTGGCCTTGACCGATATCCGCCCCGCGTCAACCGCCATGATCCGCGCCAGCTCTGCCGCCATCGCGCCCGCATTCGGGCCGATCTTTGGCCTTTCACAGACGATGGTCACATCGGCATTGGCCAGCCGGTAACCCCGCGAACCGGCCAGCGCCGCCGCATGGGCCAGAAAGATCTCAGACGCGGCGCCTTTCCACTTGGGATCGGAAGGGGGGAAATGCCGACCAATGTCACCCTCCGCCAGCGCACCATAGATGGCGTCGGTCAGGGCATGCATGGCCACATCGGCATCCGAATGGCCAAGAAGGGCCCGGTCATGCGGCAGTTTCACCCCGCAGAGCACGACATGATCGCCCGTGGTAAAGGCATGCACGTCATAGCCATTGCCGACCCTTACATCCATCGCCGCCCCGTCCCCCTTCGCCAATAGCTGCTCTGCCCGGGCGAAATCCTCCGGGTAAGTCAGTTTGAAATTTTCCTCCGCGCCCGGTACGATTGCAACCGCCATTCCGGCGGCGCGCGCCACCTCCACATCATCAGCCCCGCCGCCCGGATGGGCGCGGTGGGCCGCAAGGATGTCAGCCAGACGAAAGCCCTGTGGCGTTTGCGCGCGAAATAGCCCGTCGCGGGGCTGGGCGGCCAGCACATGGCCATCGGATGACCCGCGCCAGAGCGCATCGGTGACCGCAAGGGCAGGGGCCGCAGCACCCTTCTCGGCCAACGCCGCCAATACCCGGTCAATCAAGGCGCGGCTGACAAAGGGGCGGGCGGCATCATGGATAAGCACCCGGCCCACGGTTGAGCCGTCCAGCAATTCCAACGCGTTGCGCACTGACTGATCGCGCCGCGCGCCACCGGCAACCAGCGTCACCGACCCTTCGGTCAATGCCAGTGCCTGCGCCATATCGTCAGGGTGAACCACCAAAATGATGCGTCCAAGCCCGGCAAAGGCCGCCAGCGTATGGGCCAGAACCGGCTTTCCGGCCAGCGGCCGCCACTGTTTGGCCAAACCGCCCCCCATGCGGGTGCCGCGCCCTGCCGCCACGATGATGATGGCCAGATCTTTTGCCATGCTGCCCCGTTACCGATCCCGTTCCCGTGCCATTGCCCCTTTGGGGCACCTGCCATTAGCCCATAGCCGTTGGATGCGCCAAAAACAATGCGGCCGCGGGGGGCTACTTCTCGGGTATCAGCCCGCGCGGGCTGAACCGCAGCACCAGCAAAAGGATCGTTCCCATGGTCAGCGTCCGCATCTGCGCCGCACTTTCGATCAGATAGGCCTTGAGCGCCGATCCGTCATCCATGCCGAGGGTCAGCCCATACATCAGCGCATTGCCCCACGGATCGACCTTGATCCACAAGAACCAGACCAGAAAGGCCCCGATGATCGCCCCCCAGTTATTGCCTGATCCGCCGACGATCACCATCAGCCAGATGGTAAAGGTGAAACGCAAGGGCGTGTAGCTGGAGGGCGTCATCTGCCCGTCAAGCGAGATCAGCATCGCCCCGGCGATCCCGCAAACCGCCGAGCCGAGCACGAAGGTCTGCAGATGCCGCCGTGTCACATCCTTGCCCATGGCGCGTGCCGCCGTTTCATTATCGCGAATGGCCCGCATCATCCGGCCCCAGGGGCTTTTCAGCGCCAGTTCAGAGCCGATCAGAACCAGCGCCAGAACCGCAAGGAAAAGCGAGCCGTAAAGAAGCTTGACCATGATGGTCGAGGCCGTGACCGGATCCCAACCCATATCGGCGATCCAGCTCTGAAACCAGCTTTCCTCGCGCAGCTTCACCTCTTCGGGAACCGGCCAGGGGCGGGGGATATTGATGATGTTCTTCACCCCGCGCGTCAGCCAATCCTCGTTCTTCATCACCGATACGATGATCTCGCCGATGCCAAGCGTGGCGATGGCCAGATAGTCCGACCGCAGGCCAAGTGCGGTCTTGCCGATGATCCAGGCGGCACCCGCCGCGAAAAGCCCGCCGATCGGCCAGGACAGGAGCACCGGAAGGTCAAGCCCGCCGATATTGCCGAAGGTCGCGGGGTTGTTTGCCTCGATAAAGGTGACGGCGGGGTCAAGGACAACACGATAGGCCGCAAGCCCGCCGAGAAGAAGGGTGATCATCGCAAGCTTGCGCTGCCTTCCGCGGGTACGGCCATAAAGCGCCACAGCGGCGACGATCACGGCAACACCCAGGGCAAGGCCCGCGATAACGCGATAGATGCCCTGACCCACCCATATTTCCGGCACGACGGGGGCAGAGACAAGCACCGGCGCCAGCCCGCCAAGTGCGACAAAGCCGACGATGCCGGTATTGAAGAGGCCCGCATAGCCCCACTGGATATTGACCCCAAGCGCCATGACCGCCGAAATCAGGCAAAGGTTGGCGATCACAAGGGCGGAATTCCAGCTGCCGGCAAAGATCGTGAACTGATCCCCCCCGACCTTCAGCGACCAGGATCCCTCCATCACGAACAAGACGGCGATGATGGCAAAGAGGAAGATGTTGCGGAATGGCAGGGTCATACTGATTTCCCCTTGAAGATGCCGGTCGGCTTGAACAGAAGCACGATCAGCAGAATGGCGAAGCTGACCGAGAATTTGTAATCCGTTGACAGGATCTGCAGCAGCCCGTCCGGCGCCAACCCGTCGGGCAACACATAGGTGGCAACCTTTTTCCAGGCATAGGTGACGCTAATCTCCGAAAAGGCCACCAGAAAGCCCCCGGCTATGGCCCCTATAGGATTGCCAAGTCCGCCGACAACCGCCGCAGCAAATATCGGAAGAAGAAGCGAAAAGTAGTTGAAAGCCTTGAAGGACTTATCAAGCCCGTAGAGTGTGCCGGCAATCACCGCAAGGCCAGAGGCGATGATCCAGGTGATCTGTACCACCCGGTCCGGATTGATGCCCGACAAAAGCGCCAGATCCTCGTTATCGGAAAAGGCCCGCATGGATTTGCCGGTCCGCGTGCGGTTGAGAAACCAGAAGAGCGCGGCCACCACCAGCCCCGCTGTGAGCATCGTCAGGACTTGTGTGGTACGCAGCGCCAGCCCCTCGGCCAGGCCGGTGGCCTGTTTGAACTGGTTGGGATCGATGATGAATTTCACCCCGTCGACAAAGCGGATCTCATCCACGCCGATGATGAACCGGGTCACCCCCGACATGACGAACATCACCCCCATGGAGGCGATGACAATGATCACCGGTTTCGCCTTTTGCCGCCGGTAATAGCGATAGACTGCCCGGTCGGTGCCCAGAACGAAAAGCGAGGTGAGGGCGATGGAGAAGGGCAGGACCAAAAGCGCGGTCGGTAGGGGGCCAAAGGATATGCCGTGCGACTGAAACCACCAGGTGAAAATCACCGAGATCGCGGCACCAAAGGCCATCGTGTCACCCAGCGCAAAGTTCGAAAAGCGCAGGATCCCGTAGACCAGCGTTGCCGCCAACGCCCCGAGCGCAAGCTGCGCGCCATAAGATGCCGCCGGGATGACGACATAGTTCAACAGCGCGACAAGCGCGTTCAGAATGTCCATGAATCTTCCCCAGTCAGGCGATAGTGTCGCCCTTTTATTTCTTTACCTAGGGAATAGCATAACCGCGCCTTCCTGCAACCCATTGAAAGCGGTCAGGGTCTGGCAAAACCGCCTGACAAGGGGTTTCGTTGCGTAAGCTGGCGATGTGGCAGGGCAGGGGGTCTGCCCTTTTGGTCCGGAAGATCCGGCCGCGCCAACCCATGTCCGCGCAGCCGCCGATATTTTGCAAAAGGCTGGCGTCCTTACCCGGCCGCCTTGGCGCAGTCACCGCGCTTGTTGCCCGTCATGCTGCCAGAGGTGGAGTAATCGTAGATTCCCTCCTCGGGGTTCACCACATACTGCAGGGTAAAGCCGTCGCCGATGTGCAGGAAGGTCAGCGTGCCAAGCCCGTTGAGGACCATCGCCTCCTCTTCCCGCGCGCCAATGCGGATAAGCCCCTTGTCCTGACCGTCAAACTTGACCAGTTGCGCGCCCAGTTCCGGCGCCGCCGCATCTGGCGTACCGCAATCAAAGACAAGATCGGCCGCAAAACCGGTCGAGGGCAGAATGAACGCGGCGGCACTGATAAGGAACTTCATCAGATAGATACTCCAGGAGGGTTTGTTCGGCGCCGCTCTAAGAGCCCAATACGGCTGGATTTTGACAGGATGATGCGCAAGTGAGGCGGCCCTCGGCGACGGCGTAACAATGCCACCTTGGTCGCAAGATTGTTCGGGCAGGTTTAACGGCCGTAACGGCGGCAAGGTAGAGCATCAGGCAAGGAACAGAGACAGGCGCGCGCGCCTCTGCCCGGGTACGTGGTGCCCCGAATCAAGAGGTGCTCTTTTCCAGCTGACAGATGTTTTACAGCTTTTACCATGCGCGCCGCTTGAAGCCGCAGGAGCGGCAAAAGGCGCCCAAACAGAAAGGGGAAAGCCAGCCGCCCGTTTACCCGCCAAGGAAGGTGCGGCGCACCTCCGGATCGGCCATCAGCGCAGCCCCGGTATCGGTAAAGCGGTTGCTGCCTTGAACCAGCACATAACCCTTGTCGGCAATCGCCAGGGCCTGTTTGGCATTCTGTTCGACCATCAGGATGGTGATGCCAATACGTGCCACGTCAATAATCCGGTCGAAAAGCTCGTCCATGACAATGGGGCTGACACCGGCTGTGGGTTCGTCCAGCATCAGCAATTTTGGCTGGGTCATCAGGGCCCGTCCGACGGCGACCTGCTGACGTTGTCCGCCCGAGAGTTCCCCCGCCGGCTGCTGCCGCTTTTCCTTCAGGATGGGGAAAAGCTGAAACACCTGATCCATGGTGCCGCTGATGTCGTCGCGGCGCAGAAAGGCGCCCATTTCGAGGTTTTCCTCGACCGTCATCGACGGAAAGACATTGTTGGTCTGCGGCACGAACGCCATACCTTTGGCCACCCGATCCTGCGGCGTAAGGCCGGTGATATCCTCGCCATCCAGCAAGACCTGTCCCTTGCGCAGCTTCAGCATGCCAAAGACGGCCTTCATCGCGGTGGACTTGCCCGCACCATTCGGCCCGACAATCACGGCAATCTCGCCCTTTTCGACCGAAATGGTGCAATCATTCAGAATATCGGCGGCGCCATAGCCGCCGGTCATGCCTTCGCCGACCAGAAACGCCTTAGCCATCCACCGGGTCCTTTGTCTTGGTCTTCGTGCGGTTCTTGAGACCCCGGCCAAGATAGGCCTCGATCACTGCCTCATTTTCCATGATATGCGCGGCAGAGCCCTTGGCGAGCACTTTGCCTTCGGCCATCACGATCACCGGATCGCAAAGGCGCCCGATGAAATCCATGTCATGTTCGATCACGCAGAACGTATAGCCGCGTTCCTTGTTCAGCCGGATGATCGCGTCGCCGATCGTATTCAGCAATGTGCGGTTCACCCCGGCACCTACCTCGTCCAGAAACACCACCTTGGCGTCGACCATCATGGTCCGCCCAAGCTCCAGCAATTTCTTCTGCCCGCCGGAAAGGTTGCCGGCACGCTCCTCCGCAAGATGGGATATTGTTAGAAAATCAAGAACCTCGTCGGCTTTCTTCACCAAATCCGCTTCTTCTTCGCGAATGCGGGCGCGGTGAAACCATGTGTTCCAGATCGACTCGCCGCTTTGGCCACCGGGCACCATCATCAGGTTTTCGCGGACCGTAAGTGACGAAAACTCATGGGCAATCTGAAAGGTGCGCAACAGGCCGCGTGCGAAAAGCTCATGCGGCGGCAGGCCGGTAATATCCTCTCCATCCATGATGACAGAGCCGGAGGTTGGTTCATAAACCCCGGCTATAGCATTGAACAAAGTGGATTTTCCCGCGCCATTAGGCCCGATCAATCCGGTGATCGACCCCGTGGCAATCTCGATAGAGGCGCCGTCCACAGCGCGAAACCCGCCAAAATGCTTGTGCAGGTCCTTTACGACGATCATCCGTTCCCCCAGTCCCCACCTTCTCGGACAGGGGATGACCTGTCAGGGGTGGATTATTGGAAAAGATAGCCCGCGGAACCCCGCGGGCTATCCTTCGATCTCAGCCTATCAGCGGTACTTGACCGTGGTGATCGCGTTGTCTTTCACCTCGATCTCGCGGTAGTTGCCGGCGGATTCGCCGGGCCCGATCAGTTCCACCGCAGAGCCGCCGACATAGTCGATGTCGCCGCCATCCTTGAGGATCTGCAAGGCCTTGGCCAATTCACCCGGCTGGATCGGCTCGCCCGGGGCGTTGGCCACATCCATGATCTTGGCTGCATAGTCCGCCGATTTGGTCGACCCGGCAGCCTGCATGGCCAGCATGATCAGCGCCGCCGCGTCGTAGGATTCCGGCGTGTAGGGCGAATTGACGTCAAAGGCGCCGCCCGACAGCTCACCAAGGGTTTTCAGCCCGGGCGAGTCGTTGCCCGGCACCTGGCCGAACGATCCTTCCAGCCCGGTGGGTACGTTGACCGTCAGATTGTCGCCGATCATGCCGCCCGGCAGTTCATAGACCGAAAAGGCCCCGGTATCGACAGAGGCGCGGATGACCCCGGCGCCGCCCTGATCAAGATAACCTGCAACGATCAGGATATCGCCGCCAGCCGATGCGAGGGAAGCAACCTCGGCCGAATAGTCGGCCTTGCCATCCTCATGCGCGGCCGAAATGGTGATCTTGCCACCCTTGGCTTCGTAGGCGGACTGGATCGCCTCTGCCAGGCCCTTGCCGTAGTCAGAGTTGGAATAGGTCAGCGCCGCCGAGGTGAAGCCGCGTTCCAGCATGATGTCGGCGGCAATCTCGCCCTCGCGTGCGTCAGAGGGCGACGTACGGAAGAACAGGCCATTGTCCTCGATGGTCGAAAGCGCGGGCGAAGTCGCGGAGGGCGACACCATCACCAGCCCGTTTGGCACCGCGACATTGGTCAGAACCGCGGTGGTTACGCCGGAACAGTCGCCGCCAATGATGCCCGACACCCCGTCAGAGGTGACCATCTTTTCGGCGGCAGCGGTGGCAGCGGCCGCGTCGATACAGGTTGAATCGCCCCGCACGGACGAGACCGTGGATCCGTCAAGGAACAGGCCCGAAGCGTTGACCTCGGCCATTGCCGCCTCGGCACCAGCTGCCATGGAGGGTGTCAGGGATTCAATCGGGCCGGTAAAGCCGAAAAGAATGCCTAGTTTTACATCCTCCGCAGAGGCGGCACCTGCGCACAAGGCGCCAACCGCTGTAGCGGCAAGAAGATTTTTCATTGTTTTACTCCCTAGTTGGAACGTTGTCCTGATCGCCGACCCTAGAATGGCCAACGAAAAAATCAAGGCGATTCAGCGTGAATATCAAAGGAGGGTCAAGGGCCTGCCAAGGTTACTTAGCGGCAAGTTACGCGGCGATCCGGCAATCGGGCGGTGCGCTGCTTGGGCTCAGATCGACAGGCGCCCGCTATAGGGTTTGCCCTGGGTGCCGCGTTCGCGGTAGGGCGTCGTCTGGTAATGGGCGCGGTAGCATTTGGAAAAATGCGAGGGGCTGGCAAAACCGCAGGCCAACGCCACGTTGATTACGCTCATTTCCGTCTGCATCAGCAGGTTACGGGCCTTTTGCAGCCTGAGTTCCATATAGTAGCGCTTGGGCGAACGGTTCAGGTACCGACGGAACAGCCGCTCCAGCTGGCGGGTGGACATGCCGACATAGCTGGCCAGTTCCGACGGGCAGATCGGCTCTTCTATGTTGTTTTCCATGATCTGGATGACCTGGCTCAGTTTCGGATGCCGGACGCCGATCCGCGACGGGATCGACAGGCGCTGGCTGTCCTGATCGGTACGGACCGACGTATAGATCATCTGGTCGGCCACCGTATTGGCCAGATCCTCACCATGATGCTGGGCGATCATCTTCAACATCAGATCGAGAGAGGAGATACCACCCGCAGTGGACATGCGGTTCCCGTCAATCACGAAAACCGATCTGGTCAGGCGCACCTCGTCAAACTCCTCGACGAAACTGTCCTGATTTTCCCAGTGGATCGTTGCGCGTTTACTGTCCAGAAGCCCGGCCTTGGCCATCGTGTAGGACCCGGTGCAGATGCCGGCGATCGTCACGCCACGCCGGGCCTCGCGGCGCAGCCAGCTGAGGATCGGTTTGGTGCTGGTCTGCTGGATGTCCATGCCGCCGCAAACAAGGATAGTGTCGTCACGGTTCACTTCGGTCAGGCCAGAATTGACCCGAAAAAGCGCCCCGTTGGAACACGAAACTTCTGTCCCGTTGGCACTCATCAACGTCCACTCATAGACCTGCCGGTCCAACATGCGGTTGGCAATGCGCAAAGGCTCCACCGCCCCGGCGAAAGAAATCATGGTGAATTTGTCGAGCAACACAAAAACGAACCGGCGCACTTGCGTCGGAGGGGTGGGGTCGGACTTACTTCGCTGCGCACCAGATTGCATATTGCGACCCGAACTTGTCGTTTTGGGCACCTAACACGCCATATTTCCTTTACGCAAGCGCAATTCGCAGGATAGAGGTTTGCATGCCGGAAGGGGCTTCAGTATAAGCGCCCTCTGTTGATAACACTGTCGGGGATATCGAGATGACGAAGGGCTGGACAAAGTCGGATTGGCGGAAATTCCCGCGCATTCAGATGCCCGATTACCCGGATCATGCAGCCCTGCAATCCGTGGAAGAGACGCTGCGCAAGATGCCGCCTCTGGTTTTCGCCGGTGAGGCGCGCAAACTCAAGCGTGCCTTGGGCGAGGTGGCCAATGGCCGTGCCTTTCTCCTGCAGGGGGGCGATTGCGCCGAAAGCTTTTCGGAATTTTCCGCCGACAATATCCGCGACACGTTCAAGGTGATCCTGCAGATGGCCATCGTGCTGACCTGGGGGGCAAAACTGCCGGTCATCAAGATCGGCCGCGTTGCGGGACAGTTCGCCAAGCCGCGTTCGGCCGCGACCGAGGTTATCGGCGGGGTGGAACTGCCCTCTTACCGCGGCGACATCATCAACGGTTTCGATTTCACCGAAGCGGCGCGGGTGCCCGACCCGGCGCGCATGTTGCAGGCCTATACGCAGGCCGCGGCATCGCTGAACCTGCTGCGCGCCTTCTCGACCGGCGGTTTTGCTGACATGCACCGCGTTCAAAGCTGGATTTCAGGCTTTACAGACGAGGATGAGGCGCAGCGTTACCGCAAGGTGGCGGACCGCATTCAGGATGCGATGGATTTCATGGGCGCTGCCGGTGTCACCTCTGACACGGTTCATGCCATGGCGACGGTGGATTTCTATACCAGCCACGAGGCGCTGCTGCTTGAATATGAAGAGGCGCTGTGCCGGATCGACAGCACCAGCGGCCTGCCGGTCGCTGGTTCCGGCCATATGATCTGGATCGGTGAC
>JBARVM010000147.1:0-3436 GCA_049646265.1 Paracoccaceae bacterium | reverse complement strand
CCGATGGTCAGGCCCGGGGCCCGTTCGACCCGGCCTTCGCTTGCCGGTTCCAGCCCGATGAGGGCGCGTACCAGCGTCGACTTGCCCGACCCGTTCGGCCCGACCAGCGTGACGATCTCGCCCCGGGCAATGCCAAGGTTGATCCCGTGAAGTACGGTGACATCGCCCTGCCGCACGCTCAGCCCTTCTGCCCGCAAAAGGTTCATTGGGCGCGGTCCTTGCAGGCGGGGCAAAGGCCGACCGCCTCTGCCGTCATCCGTTCGACGGCGAAACCCGCCGCCTCCCCCGCGGCAGAGATGGCGGCAAAGATCGCCGGGCCCGGCGCCTCTGCCACGGCATTGCAGGTGCGGCAAATGAGAAAGGCAGGGTCATGCGCCCGGCCGGGATGGGCGCAGGCCATGAAGGCGTTCAACCGGTCGATCCGGTGCGCCAGACCGTTTTCCACCAGAAAATCCAGCGCACGATAGGCGACCGGCGGCTGGTTGCCAAAGCCGCTTGTGGCCAGATGTTCCAGTATCTCATAGGCGCCAAATGCGCGGTGATCGGTGGCGAGAATTTCCAGCACCCGGCGGCGCACCGGCGTCAGCCTCGCGCCGCGGCTTGCGACCAGCGCTTCGGCCCGCGCAATCAACCGATCGCAGCAGTGACCATGGTCGTGCGCGGAAAAAGCCAGTGCAGAGGTATCGTTCCCCGCATGTGCCGTTGCCTTGCTCTCCTTCAGGATCTCGGACAAGTGGATCGCCTCTCTTGACTGTTACGATATAACATATAGGAGCTGAACCCCGGTCGCAATTGCTATTCGCAGGTTCTCATGATGATTCGCCCCTTCTTTCTGACCCTGAGCCTTTGGCTTGCGCTTGTACTCGCGCCTGACGGGCCAGCTATGGCCAAGGTACCGACGGTGGTCACCGATATGCCCGTCACCCATGCGCTGGCCGCCAAGGTGATGGGCGATCTCGGTCAGCCGATCCTGTTGGCCGGGGGCGGCGCCGATCCGCATTCCTATCAACTGCGCCCCTCGCAGATGCAAAGCGTGACGACGGCGGACCTGACCATCTGGATGGGGCCACGGCTGACCCCGTGGCTGGAACGGGCACTGGCGCAAGACCGGTCAGGGGCTGCGCTGCAGCTGCTCGCAGCACCCGGCACAAGGCTGCAACGCTTTGGCGCAGAGCTGCCCGAGAGTGGGCCGGTAGAGGCGAGCGCACCCGATACCGACCCGCACGCCTGGCTGGAGCCGGAGAATGCGACCCTGTGGGTCGGGCTGATCGCCGAGCAACTTGCGGCTATCGACCCCGAACATGCGGCGATCTATGCGGATAATGCGGCCCGCGCCGTCACGGAAATCGCCGCGTTGGACGCAAGCCTGCAGCAAATGCTGGAGGGTGCCGGCGCGCCGATCGTGCTTGGCCATGACGCTTACGGCTATTTCGCCAGCCATTATGGTTTGAATATCGCCGCCACCCTCTCCTCGGGCGAGGCGGCAGAGCCGGGGGCAGCGCATCTCAGTTCCCTTTCCGCCCTTCTGGCCAGCGGCGATATCGCCTGCATCTTTCCAGAACCGGGGCCGATGGCTGATCGCAGTGCGCAATTGGCCAGCGGCACCCCGACCCGCATCGGTGCGCCGCTCGACCCCGAAGGTCTCAGCCTGCCGCCCGGCCCTGATCTTTATCTACAGCTCATGCTTGGGCTGGGCACGGCGATTGCCGATTGCCTAGCCGGTGGCTGACTTGCCTTGGATGTCAGGCCGGGAAAAGAGACCTTGACCCCGGCGGGCTGAAAGCGCTGACTGTGGTGCGACAGACTTTCATCCGGGCCCATGCAAAAACCAGATCAGATCACCGCCGATATTTTCGCCGACATCGCCCAGACATTCGGCCTGTCCCGCCCGGCGGGCTTGTGTTTCGCGCTGATCTGGCGGTCGGCGGACCCGCCCTGTGCCGACGATCTGGCGCAAAGGCTTGGGATCGCCCGATCCGGCGTGTCGGCCGCGCTGAAGGAGTTGCGCGGCTGGAACCTGATTTCTGCCGCCCGCGCGCCGGGCGACCGGAAAGACTATTTTACCGCCCCCACCGATACGTGGGAGGTGCTGCGCCTGTTGATCGCGGCGCGGCAGCGGTTGGTGATCGCCCCCCTTACTGACCGGATACTGGCGGCAGAGGCCGCGACAGGCGACGCGCGGATCGCCAGCCTGCATGCCACGCTAAGCGAAGTCAGCGCCACGCTGACCCGTCTGGCCTCTGGCGACGGCGCGGCGCTTGCCAAGGGTTTTACGGCCCTCTCCGCCTCGCCCGAAAAGCCGCGCAAGAAGAAAAAGAAGAAATAGGCGCGAGGTGCCGGGCAATTGCTGCCAGCGGCGCGCCCGCCCTTAGTGCCCCACGCCGCTCAGCCCTGATCCGGCGCGCCCCAGCCGCCGCCGCCGGGTGTCAGCATCTCGAATGCTGCCCCTTCGGGAAGTTGGCATTCGGCATTGCCGCCCACATCCTCACATCGTCCGTCGGGCCAGATCACCCGGTTTTGCCCAAGCGCCCCGGCACCGCCCCCGGCACTGCCAAAGGGCGCAACCCGGCGCGAGGAGGTAAGCGCCGTCACCGTCACCGGCACCAGAAAGCGCAGGCGTCGGAGCAGCCCATGCCCGCCACGCCAGTGGCCCGCGCCACCCGATCCCTGGCGGATGGCGAACCGTTCCAGCCTGACAGGGAAGCGTTGTTCCAGCACTTCGGGGTCAGTCATGCGGGTATTGGTCATATGGTTTTGCACACCGTCGCAGCCGACAAAGCCGGGTCCGGCGCCGGTGCCGCCGCCAATCGTCTCGTAATTCTGAAAATCGGCATTGCCCCAGACAAAATTGTTCATCGTGCCCTGACTGGCCGCCAACCGGCCAAGCGCGCCATAAAGCGCGTTGCAGGCGGCCTGGCTGACCTCGGTATTGCCGGCGATCACCGCGGCGGGATAGGCGGGATTCAGCATGATCCCCTGCGGCAGGATGATGCTAAGCGGTTTCAGGCAGCCTTCGTTCAGGGGAATGTCCTTGCCGACCAGCGTGCGGAACACATAAAGCACCACGGCCTTGGCGATGGCCTTTGGCGCGTTGTAATTGCCGGGTGACTGGGCGCTGGTGCCGGTGAAATCGACCGTGGCGGACCGGCTTTTCCTGTCCACCCGCACCGCCACCTCGATCGCGGCGCCACTATCCAGTTCGTACCGGTACTGGCCATCCTCCAGATCGCTGATGACGGCGCGCACGCACGCCTCGGCATTGTCCTGCACATGGCCCATATAGGCGGTGACCACCGCCTGCCCCTGCGCGGCGACCAGACGCAGCAATTCGCGTTTGCCGGTCTCATTGGCGGCCACCTGGGCCTTCAGATCCGCAAGATTTTGCGTGACATTGCGGCAGGGGTAGCGACCGGACAGCAGCAGTTCCTGCGCCGCC
>JBARVM010000146.1:0-2471 GCA_049646265.1 Paracoccaceae bacterium | reverse complement strand
CAGTGGCGCCAAGAGAGCCGAAAACCTCATCGGTTGAGATGTGGTGAAAGCGGAAATCTTCGGGCTTGCCCTTGGCCGTCCAATAGGCGCGGGCGGCTTCCAGCATCACATAGGTGCCGGTGATATTCGTCTCGATAAAGGCGGCGGGGCCGTCGATGGACCGGTCAACATGGCTTTCGGCGGCAAGATGCATGATCGCGTCGGGCCGGTGACGGGCGAGGATCGCGTCAAGTGCGGGGCGGTCGCAGATATCGGCACGTTCGAAGGCGTAAAGCGGGCTATTGGCAACCTCGGCCACGTTCGTCAGGCTGCCTGCATAGGTCAGCTTGTCGAGGTTGACGACAGAAATGCCACGGCCAACAGCCAGACGCACCACCGCCGACCCGATGAAGCCCGCGCCACCTGTTACCAAGAGTTTCATGAATTGGCCCCGTAAAGGAAGGGTGTGGCAAAATTTTGAAACAGGGGCGCGTTTCGGTCCTTGTCGGACAGGATGGCGCTGGCAGGATCGATGCCCCAGTCGATGGCAAGGTCCGGGTCGTCAAACCGCACCGCGCCATCGCAGTCGGGGGCGTAGACATCGGAACATTTGTACAAAAGTTCCGAATGGGGCGCGCGGGTGACGAACCCATGCAGAAAGCCCGCCGGGATCAAGAGTTGTTTGCCGTTTTCCGCAGTCAGTTCGATGCCGAACCACTGGCCAAAGGTAGGCGAGCCCTTACGCACATCGACCGCCACGTCAAAGACAGCGCCACGCCCGCAGCGCACCAGCTTGGTCTGCGCATGTGGCGGCGCCTGATAATGCAGGCCGCGCACCGTTCCAACTTCGTTTGAACAGGAATGATTGTCCTGCACAAAGCTGTAATCGATCCCGTTTGCCGCGAGTGTGGAGGCATTCCACACTTCGCTGAACCAGCCGCGCTGATCGGCGAACCGGCGCGGGGTCAGGATCAGAACACCGGTCAATGGGGTCGGGTCGATCTGCATCTTCTACCTATTTTCCAAGCAACCTCTTGGTCTTAGACATTCGGGCCTTGCAAGAAAAGCCGATTGTTCTTTCCCCGCCATCTCTGCCCGTTTTGCCGTTACAGGGTGGTCGGGCACCCTTGCGATTTCTATTCAAATCAGGAAAATCGGGCAAATAGTAGACAAAAGGGAAACAATATGGCCGGGATCATGTTAAAAATGACAGCGGCTATGGATCATCTATACGCTGTATTCTATCGGGTGAACTCGGCCGTCCGGGACAGGGCAAATTGCCTTTGAGCCGGTTGGGTGCAAGCGGCAAGAGCGCTTTGCAAAGAAGGGGCGAAGAGGATTAGTTATTTCCTGAACTGTCATAATTTTGCCAGTTGTCTTTGACAGGTAGCAATCGCGGAACAATCAGTACATCCATATCCTGTGGCCGGCGTTCGTCTGCTAGGATCGTGGAAAAAGGGCGCAAGGAATGAGTGTAACGTCAAAACGCGTTCTGGTGACCGGGGGCGCGGGCTTTCTGGGGTCGCATCTGTGCGAGCGGCTGGTTGCTGCTGGCGACGATGTGCTGTGCCTCGACAATTATTTCACCGGGCGGCGCGACAATGTTGCCCATCTGATCGGCCATCCGCGGTTCGAGATCATGCGCCATGACGTGACCTTCCCGCTTTATGTCGAGGTGGACGAGATCTATAACCTCGCCTGTCCGGCGAGCCCTGTGCATTATCAGCATGACCCGGTGCAGACCACCAAGACCAGCGTTCATGGGGCGATCAACATGCTGGGGCTGGCAAAGCGGTTGCGGGCCAAGATCCTGCAGGCCTCCACCTCCGAAGTCTATGGCGACCCGGTGGTGCATCCGCAGACAGAAAGCTATTGGGGCAATGTCAATCCGATTGGTTTCCGTTCCTGCTATGACGAAGGCAAGCGCTGCGCCGAGACGCTGTTTTTCGATTATCACCGCCAGCACAAGCTGCGCATCAAGGTGGCGCGGATCTTCAACACCTATGGGCCGCGCATGCATCCGCAGGACGGGCGTGTCGTCTCGAACTTCATCATGCAGGCGCTGAACAATGAACCGATCACCATCTATGGCGAAGGCAGCCAGACGCGGTCATTCTGCTTTGTCGACGACCTGATCGAAGGGCTGATGCGCCTGATGGCGACAGGCGACGAGATCACCGGGCCGATGAATATCGGCAATCCGGTCGAGATGACGATCAAGGAGCTGGCAGAGCTGGTGATCGAGTTGACCGGTTCGGCATCGAAACTGGTCCATGAGCCCTTGCCAAAGGATGATCCGATCCAGCGCCGCCCCGACATCGGTTTTGCCCGGCAGACGCTGGGTTGGGAGCCGCAGGTAAGGCTGCGCGAGGGGCTGCAAAAGACCATCGCCTATTTCGACAAGCTGAACCGTGCCGCCATAGCCGAGGCTGGCTGATGATGCGGCATGTGACCCGTGGTGCAGGAAAGTGGCAATCTGCCCTTTTGGCGCT
>JBARVM010000145.1:0-9445 GCA_049646265.1 Paracoccaceae bacterium | reverse complement strand
AGCCGGGTAAAGGCCGGTCCCAGCCGGGCGGAACGTTCCTGCAGCTTGCCCCTCTCGCGGCGGAGAAAATTGAGCAACAGCGCCGGCTGCACCCGTCCGCCCCAGACATTGAAGGCGGCGCGTTTCTTGGTGGCCGCCGCCTGCAGCGCACCGGGCAGCCTTTCGCCCCAGACATCGACCTTCTGGCGGGCCGAGGCGGTCAGCGCCTCTGGTCGACCAAGGCCGCGGGCCAGATCGGCCAACCTTTGGCCACGCTGATCCTGCCGCTGGCGCACCAACCGGTTCATCCGCGCCGTCTGCTCTGCCGTCCAGGCCAAAAGATCCATCCGCACCGGCACCGCCATTTCGGCCGCCGCCGTTGGTGTCGGCGCGCGCCGGTCGGCGGCGTGATCAATCAGCGTCGTATCGGTTTCATGCCCGACCGCCGAGATCAGCGGGATGGTGCTGGCGGCGACGGCGCGCACCACCACTTCTTCATTGAAGCCCCAAAGATCCTCGATAGAGCCGCCGCCCCGCGCCACGATCAGAAGATCCGGGCGCGGGATCGGCCCGCCCGGCGGCAAAGCGTTGAAGCCGCGAATGGCCGCCGCCACCTCTGGCGCGCATTTCTCGCCCTGAACCGCCACCGGCCAGATCAGCACATGGCGGGGAAAACGGTCGCGCAGACGATGCAGGATATCGCGGATCACCGCCCCTGAAGGCGAGGTGACAACCCCGATCACCCCCGGCAGAAAGGGGATGGGTTTCTTGCGCTCTGCCGCGAAAAGCCCCTCGGCGGCCAGTTGCGCCTTGCGCTTTTCCAGCATCATCATCAGCGCGCCAGCGCCTGCGGGGACGATATCCTCGACGATCAGCTGATATTTCGACTGGCCGGGAAAGGTGGTCAGACGGCCGGTTGCCACGACCTCCATCCCCTCTTCTGGGCGCACCGACATGCGCGCCGCCTGCCCCTTCCAGGACACGGCGGCAATGACGGCGCGATCATCCTTGAGGTCGAAGTAAAGATGACCCGAGGATGGCCGCGATACCCGGCTGATTTCGCCGCGGACGCGGACATGGGCAAATTCCCCCTCGATCAGGCGTTTAACCGCGCCCGATATCTCTGCCACGCTGAACTCAGGGGCATTGCCGGGCGTGGCGGGGCTGTCGTCGAATATGTCCATGTCATCGCTTGTATCACCTGCCCGGCCACCTTAGAACCCCGGCAGGAAAAACCCAAGTGGGGGCCTTATGAACATTCTGATTTTGGGTGGCGGCGGGCGCGAACATGCGCTGGCCTGGGCGGTCAAGCAAAACCCCAAATGCGACCGGCTGATCGTGGCCCCCGGCAATGCCGGTATCGCCGAGATCGCGGAATGCGCCGATCTCGATATTCTCGACGCGCAGGCCGTTATCCGCTTTGCCGAGGAAAATGCGGTGGATTTCGTCATTGTCGGGCCAGAGGCACCCCTGGCCGCCGGGGTGGCCGATGCCTTGCGCGCCGCCGGTATCCTTGCCTTTGGCCCGTCGGCAGCCGCTGCCCGGCTCGAAGCGTCGAAGGCCTTTACAAAGGAGGTTTGCGATGCCTGCGCGGCCCCGACCGCCGGTTACGCGCATTTCACAGATGCCGCGGCGGCAGCGGCGCATGTGCGCCAGACGGGCGCGCCCATCGTGATCAAGGCCGACGGTCTGGCGGCAGGCAAGGGCGTCGTCGTCGCCATGACCGAGGCAGAGGCACAGGCGGCCATAGCCGACATGTTCGGCGGCAGTCTTGGCGCTGCGGGGGCCGAGGTGGTGATCGAGGAATTCATGGAGGGTGAAGAGGCCTCCTTCTTCGTGCTGAGCGACGGGGCAGAGGTGCTGCCCATCGGCACGGCGCAGGACCACAAGCGGGTCGGCGATGGCGATCAGGGGCCGAATACCGGCGGCATGGGTGCCTATTCCCCGGCCCCGGTGCTGACCCCGGCCTTGCAGGCGGCGGCGCTGGACCAGATCATCCGCCCGACCATCGCCGAGATGGCGCGGCGCGGCACGCCCTTTCAAGGTGTGCTTTATGCCGGGCTGATGATCAAGGACGGCCAAGCGCGGCTGGTGGAATATAACGTGCGCTTCGGCGACCCGGAATGTCAGGTGCTGATGATGCGGCTTGGCGCGCAGGCCTTGGATCTGATGCTGGCCTGCGCCGAGGGGCGCCTTGCCGAGGCACGGGTCAACTGGGCCGCCGATCACGCGCTGAGTGTGGTCATGGCCGCCAAGGGCTATCCGGGCAGCCATGCCAAGGGCAGCGTGATCAAGGGGCTGGAGGCGCTGCCGGAAGATGCGGCGCATATGGTCTTTCACGCAGGCACTGCCCGGCGCGACGGGGCGATTGTGGCGACCGGCGGGCGGGTGCTGAATGTGACGGCGCGGGCCGACGATCTGGCAACGGCGCAGGCGCGGGCCTATGCGATGGTCGATGCGATCGATTGGCCGGGCGGTTTTTGCCGCCGCGATATCGGCTGGCGCGCGGTCTGAGGCTGCCTGGGGCTTATCCCGGCCCCGGGGTCGGGTCGGCGCCGCTCAACGGCAATGCGCGCTGGGTTTCAGGCTTTCTGGCCCGGCATAGGGACCAAGATCGCGCGGCAACAGGGTGCCCTTCGACAGGGTTGTGCCGATGATCCGCCGCCAGCCTGCATCCGCCGTGATCACCGTCGGTTGCCCGTCGCAAAGGGCGATGCCACCTTGGATAAAAGCGTCGCCGATCCGGTGGTTGGTCAGCCCCGCCGCCATGGCCACCGGTACCAGCCGCGCGCCTTTCAGGCGGACGACCTTCAGCCGCTTGCCCAGATGCGGCGTCTCGACATAGGCAATTTCCATCCGCCCATCGCCGTCCAGATCCGCCGCGCCCAGCGGCGCCAGCCAGCGGCGGGGGCGGCCGATATAGTCTGTTGCCGCCAAAAGGCTCAGCCCGCCCTTCGTCGAAAGGGCGATCAGCCGCGCGCCGCTGTCAAAGCTTGACTGGACCAAGATGATCTCGTCGCGTCCGTCGCCGTCAAGATCCACCAGACGCGGGGCAATATCCTCGAAAATATGTCCGGCCTGCGACAGGCTGCTTAGCCCCTTCGCCGCGCTACCGGACGCCAGCTTGCCGGCTGCCTTGGCCGCCGCCTTGCCTTCCCGGCCCCAGATGACCGTGACCACATCCCATTCCGGTGTATCGCCAAGGACAGCGTGCCCATAGGTCGGCGCATCAGGCAGCTCGCCCAGACAGACCTTGCGGATATGCGCACCATCCGCCGCGATGCAAAGGCTCCGTGCCATGGCGGGCAAGGCCATCAGCCCCCCCGCGATGACGGCAGGCAACAAAAGCCGCGCCGCATGCCACAAAGTGCGCGCTCTGCCCGCGCGGCGGGCGAGAGGGGTCCACAGGCGCTGCCGCTGATGCCGCGCGCCCTGCCTCATTCAGATCTGCTTTTCGGGAAGGAATACCTTCAGCCCGTCCAGCGCATCCGAAACCTTCAACTGGCAGGTCAGGCGCGAGCGGGTCGGATCCGGCTCAAAGGCGAAATCCAGCATGTCTTCTTCCATCGATTCCTTCGGCGGCAGTTTTTCCACCCAGGCCGGATCGACATAGACATGGCAGGTCGAACAGGCGCAGGCACCGCCGCAATCGGCCTCGATCCCCTGCACGCCATTATCGCGGGCGCCCTCCATCACGGTCATACCGTTGGCCACGTCAACGACATGTTCCTTGCCGTTGAATTCCACATAGGTGATCTTTGCCATGCTACCCTCTGAAACAGTTTGGCTGGACATAGGCGATCACCGGGGGAATTTCCAGACGCTTTGTGACGCGAGGCCGCGACTAAGGAAAGGCGCGGGCATGGACAGCGGCGGCGCCATGGCCTAACGCTGGTCCGTCTTTCCTTTCGAGGCTGCATATGAACAACCGCCATCCGCTTTTCGGCCTCGCCCTTGCGACCTTTGGCGCCCTCCTGATCACGCCCGACGGGCTTTTCATGCGGCTATCAGAGATGAGCGGCCTTGCCCTTGCCGGATGGCGCGGCCTCTTGACCGGGGTGGCCTATACCGGGGCATGGATGATCCTGCGGCGCGGGCATCTGGGCGCTGACCTGCGACTTCTCGTCGGTCCTGTCGGGCTTTTGCTGGTCTTTTGTCAGGCCAGCAACGCCTCCCTTTTCAGCCTTGGCATCGCGGTTGCCCCCGTATCTGTCGTCCTTTTCGGTGTTGCGACGGTTCCCCTCTGCGCCGCCTTCTTCAGCTGGCTTGTGGCCGGAGAGGTGGCGCGCGCCGCAACATGGGCAGCGACGGCGGCGGTGCTGGCCGGTATCGGCCTTGCCGTATTCGGCCGGGGCGGCGAGGCGATCGGGCTTAACGCCAACTCCCTCGCAGGTGCGGCAGCCGGGTTGGCGGTTGCCGCCTCTCTCGCCCTGATCTTCGTTTTCCTGCGCCACCGGCGCGAGTTGCCGATCCTGCCGGTAATGGGCCTTGGCTCCCTGCTGTCCGGCACGATCGCGGTGACGATCATTGGCCCGGCAGAGCTTTTCGACGGGCAGGTCTGGGCGGCGCTGGCCTCCGGTGTCTTTATCCTGCCGCTGTCCTTCCTCGCCCTGACCTATGCGTCGCGCTACACGTCAGCGATGAACGTCAGCCTTCTGCTGCTACTGGAAACCATCCTAGGCCCGGCCTGGGTCTGGTGGGGTTATGGAGAGGCGATGACGGTCGGCGAAATCACCGGTGGCGCCATCGTCGTGGTCAGCCTTGCGGCCTATCTTCTGCACAGCGCCCGGACATCGACCACCGCCGCGGCCTGAGCCCGCGCCCCGCCTGCCTATTCGACCGAAAGTGCGACAAAGCGCGGATCGCCGTCGCGGCGGATCAAGAGCAAGAGCGACTTGCGGCCCGCCTCCTTTGTGTCGGTTATCTGCGCCTCCAGATCGGCGAGGGAGGCGACCGGCTTTTGCCCCGCCTCGACCAGCAGGTCGCCGGAGCGCAGCCCCTTGCCAAACGCCTCGCTTGCCTGATCGATATCGGTGATCACCAGACCACGGGTGCTTTCCGGCAGGTTCATCTGACCGCGCATCTCTTCGGTCAGCGCCGACAGTTTCATGCCCAAAAGATCCTTGATCACCGGCTCGTCGCTTTGGGCCTTTACCGGTACCGGCTCGCCCTCTGCCTTTTCGCGCTGGCCAAGGGTGACGGTCAGTTCCAGTTCCTCGCCGTCGCGCAACACCCCCACCTTGATCGCGGCACCGACTGCGGCATCGGCCACGCGGCGCACCAGTTCGCGCCCGTCCTTGACTGCCCGCCCGTCAAAAGTGGTGATGATGTCGCCTGACTGAATGCCCGCATCCTTTGCCGGCCCATCCGGAACATCGGTGATCAGCGCGCCCGACGCAATCGAGAGCCCCATCGCCTCTGCCACATCGGGGGTTACGTCCTGAATGCGCACGCCGAGCCAGCCGCGCCGGGTTTCGCCATATTCGCGCAATTGCCCGACCACGTTCGACACAACATTCGAGGCCATGGAAAAACCAATGCCGATAGAGCCGCCATTAGGGCTGAGAATTGCCGTATTCACCCCGACAACCTCGCCTTTGAGGTTGAAAAGCGGGCCGCCGGAATTGCCCCGGTTGATCGCCGCGTCCGTCTGCAGAAAGTCGTCATAGGCGCCGGAAAGTTCGCGGTTACGCGCCGAAATGATCCCAGCCGAGACGGAAAAACCCTGTCCCAGCGGGTTGCCCATGGCCATCACCCAATCGCCGACCCGCATCACATCGCTGTCACCAAAGCTGACGAAGGCCAAAGGTTCGTCGCTTTCCACCTTCAAAAGCGCGATGTCGGTCTTGGGGTCGGTCCCGATCAGTTTGGCATCAAGCCGGTCACCCGAAAAGAATTCGATCTCGATCTCGTCGGCGCCTTCTATGACGTGATTATTGGTGACGATATAGCCATCGGCAGAGACAACAAAGCCAGAGCCCAGCGCCTGCGAGCGCTGGCTGCGCGAACCATTATCGCCCGGCATCCCATCAGGATTGCTGAACTGATCGTTGAAATCGCGGAAGAAATCCTCGAAGGGCGAGCCTTCGGGCAGGGTCGGGCCGCGCATCGTCGGCACTTCGACGACGGTAGAGGTGGTGATATTCACCACCGACGGGCTGACCTGATCGGCCAGATCGGCAAAGCTTTCGGGTGCGTCAAAGGCCCCGGCGCGCAGGCTCATCAAAAGCAACAGGGTGAGGGTCAAGCCCGTCAACCACAGTGCCCTGAACATCTGCAGATAGGCTTTGGATTCCTTGGCAGCGGCAATGGCGGTTGAGGGCACGTCTGGTCTCCTGCTGAGGATGGGGCTGGGCGTGTGCCCGGCCGGCCTGGTTCACCTTGATGTAAAAAGCGCCCGGCGCATATTCAACCCTTGTCGCCGTCTTTCAACAGTGCGTGATCTGCTGTCATTGGCTGGTCTGGTGTCCCTGGCCGGGCGGAAGCGTTGACAACATTGTCACGCCAGTCTCAGGCGCCTGCAAGCCAAATCAGCAAAACCCCGGCGGCAAGCAGGATCAGGCCGATGCGCCGCCGAGTGTCGATTGTCAGCCGCGCCAGAAGTGCCAGCATCTCGTCAAGCCGCCGGGGGGCCAGCGCTATAACCAGCCCCTCGACCACACAAAGAAAACCAAGACCAAAGACCAGCGCGGACAGGTCCAGTGTCAAGGCCGGACCCTATTGCGCCGCTGCCGGCGCAGCCGCCGCAGGGGCCGGTGCGGCCGGCCCGTCGGAGGAGAGCAGGAAGTCGAAAAACTCGCTGTCCGGCGAAAGGACCACCGCGCTATTCCCCGATTTCAGCGCCTCCCGATAGGCCGAGAGGGACCGGTAGAAGGCGAAAAACTCCGGGTCTGCCCCATAGGCTTCGGCAAAGATGGCATTGCGGCGGGCGTCGGCCTCGCCGCGAATGATCTCTGCCTGACGTTTGGCTTTCGACACCGTTTCGATCACCAGCCTGTCGGCAGAGGCGCGCAGCCTTTGCGCGGCCTCGTTACCGCGCGCCACCTGATCGGCCGCCTCGCGCTGACGTTCGGCGCGCATCCGGGCAAAGGTCGCCTCGAGGTTCTGGTCCGGCAGGTCGGTCTTGCGCAGTTTCACATCGACGATCGCCACACCAAGGCCTGCCGCCTCTGACCGGGCCGCATCGCGGATCTGGGCGGCAAGGGCCGCGCGATTGGCCGACAGGATCTCGGAACTGTCCACCGTACCCAGAACAGCGCGGATCTGGGTACGCAGGATGGAATCCAGCCGCTGTTCGGCAAATTCCACACCGCCCGCGCCAACCGCCTTTCGGAACTGGTTGACATCGGTGATCCGGAAGCGGGCGAAAGCATCGACCACCAGACGCCGGTCGTCCGAGGGCGTCACCTCCAACGGTTCGACATTATGGCCAAGGATACGGTCGTCATAGCGGACAACCTCCTGTATGACCGGGATTTTCAGGTAAAGGCCGGGGGTTTCGTAGGTATTGACGATCTGGCCGAACTGCAGGACCAGCGCCTTTTCCCGTTCGTCCACGATGAAAAGCGACGAAAGAACACCGGCAAGAAGAAGCGCCCCGGCAGGCAAAAGCAACATCAAACGGTTCATCAGTTCGCCCCCCCGCCCGTGGTCGCGGTCGAAGGCCGCAAAAGCTCGTTCAGCGGCAGATAGGGCACAACTTCCTGCCCGCCGCCCTGGCTCTTGTCCTTCTCCAGAATGATCTTGTTCATATTGCCCATCACCTCTTCGATCGTCTCCAGATAGAGCCTCTTGCGGGTCACGTCCGGGGCCTTTTGATATTCCGTCAGAACGGCGGCAAAACGGCTTGCCTCACCCTCTGCCTGGTTGACGACCTGCGCCCGGTAGGCTTCGGCCTGTTCGACCTGCTGGGCTGCCTCACCACGGGCACCGGCAACCACCTTGTTTGAATAGGCGTCCGCCTCTTTCTGCAGCCGGTCACGCTCCTGCTCGGCGGACTGCACCTCCTTGAAGGCGTTGATCACTTCGCGCGGCGGGTCGGCCCGGTCAAAGTTGACCCGCACGATATTCAGCCCGCTGTCGTAACTGTCGAGCGTATCCTGGATCAACTCGTGCAGCCTTGTGGCAATCACTGTCCGGTCGCGGTTGAGGATCGGCGCAAGCTGCGACTGGGCGATGATCTCGCGCATCGAACTTTCCGCCACGGCGCGGATCGTCAGATCAGGGTCACGCAGGTTGAAAAGGTATTTTTCCGGGTCGGAAATGTTCCAGACCACCTGAAAATCGATATCGACGATATTTTCGTCGCCGGTCAGCATCAGACCGGCTTCCTTCCCGCCGACATCCAGCCCGATACCTTCGGTCCGTTCCGTTGTCACCGCGATGACTTCATAGGTGTAAAGCGGCCAGGGGGCGAAATTCAGCCCCGGCTCTCCGATGGCGGAACGGCTACCAAGGAAAAGTTCGACCGACTTTTCTTCGGGCCGGACCGAGTAGAAAGAGGCCATGGCCCAAAGGCCCAGCGCCGCCAAAAGCCCAAGGCCGATGGAGTTGCGCGAAAATCCGGGGCCGAAAGAGCCACCGTCAGGGCCGGAACCGCCGGGGCCACCGGCGCCGCCGCGATTGCCGCGGCCGCCCATCAACACACGCAGCTGATCGGCGCTTTTCTTGAAAAGCTCATCTATTTCCGGCAGTTGCCCGCCTTCGCCCGGCCGTTGGCCGCGACCGCCCCGGTTTCCGCCACCGCGATTGTCGTCGTCATTGTCGGATCCACCGCCCCACGGGCCGCCGCTTCCTGCCATTTGGGTTCGTCCCCTTTGTTCAACTTACTTCGTTTCAAAAACTGGGCATTGAATAGCTGTTGTCAAGTTACCCTTGTCGGTTTTCGCATTGTTACCAGCTCTTCGCTCATTGTCGGATGGACGGCAACCGTGCGATCGAAATCTTCTTTGGTCGCGCCCATCTTGATGGCAATGGCCGCCAGTTGAATCATTTCGCCTGCATTCGGCGCCACGATATGACAACCAAGAACCCGGCGGCTGTCGCGCGCCACGACCAGTTTCATGAACACCTTTTCATCGCGCCCGGCAAAGGCATTCTGCATGGCGCGGAAGCTGGTTGTATAGACCTCTATCGGGCCTGCCGCCGCTGCTTCTGCCTCTGTCTGGCCGATGGTGCCAAGTTCCGGCTGGGTAAAGACGGTCGAGGCGACAAGCGCATGGTCAGCCTGCCGCTGTTTCGCGCCAAAGACGGTATCGGCAAAACTGTGGCCCTCGCGGATGGCAACCGGGGTCAGGTTGATGCGGTCGGTGACATCGCCCACCGCATAAAGCGACGGCACCCGCGTCTGCGACCAGCCGTCTACCATGATCTGCCCCTTTGGCCCCAACTCCACCCCAAGTTCGGCCAAACCCAGCCCGTCGCTATTCGGCACCCGGCCCGTGGCATAGATGACCTGGTCAAACAG
>JBARVM010000144.1:0-7888 GCA_049646265.1 Paracoccaceae bacterium | reverse complement strand
GAACTGGTTGCAACCATGTCCGACAGGGGCCGCGATGCCGAAGACACGCTGCATGAACTGCTGGAAATCTCTGCCGAGCTGGAGGCGCAGGCGGTTCGCAACGCCTTTCGTTTCGGTGCGACCGGTGCCTATGAGGCGCTGGTCAGCCAGCGGGTTCAGGTGCTGCGGGAGACGCAGTTCAACGGCCGCCAGACCTTTGGCGAATTTATGATGCGTCGGTACGACCCGGCCATCCGAACGGTGAAATCCGCCGAACGTCGGCTGGAACAGATGGCCGAACGGGCCGAGCGGGCGGGGGAGCTGTTGCAGACCCGTGTCGATGTTGAGCGGTCCGGCCAGAACCAGAAACTTCTGGAAAGCATGGATCGCCGCGCCGATCTTGCGCTGCGGCTGCAGCATACGGTCGAGGGGCTTTCAGTGGTGGCGATCAGCTATTACGCCGTCGGTCTTGCGACCTATCTGTTGTTGCCATTGGCCGAGGCGCTGCATTGGCCAAAATCCGCCCTGACCGCCAGTCTGGTGCCGCTGATCATGGGGGCGGTGTGGTATTTGACGCGGCGCATCCGCAAGAGCATGTACTAGGCGCAAGCTGGCCGGTCGCCTGTTCGCAAAGAGACGTGGGCTTGGGCAAAGGCAGGCCAAAGGCCCGGTGCAGGGTTTCGGGCCCCGCGTGGTCCTGTCAGGCCGAAATCCGCCGGTCCGGCGCGCCACCATAACCGTGGGCCAGATACTCGCGCAGCAGCGCGGCCTCGTACGCCCTGAGGCAGCGACGCGCTGTCGGGCCATAGAATGCCGGGCCTTCAGCCGCCAGTTCGGGAAAGAGCATGATGATTTCGTCGCGCGTGGCCTCGTCCAGCATCGCCAGGCCCTGATCGCCGGGGTGAAAGCTTTCGCTAAAGGCGCCATCGGCAAGAACAATCTCGTGCCGGTCCAGCAGGAGGTGAAAATAGTCCACCTCTCCGCCCGGGACGCTGCGGATCACCAACCCGTCCACCAGATGTTTGGCGGCCACGAGCACTTCGGTCTCGTCGAAAAGGATTTCCGCCGGCCAACCGCTGATCAGCATGCGATGTTGCGGCGAAACAAGTGTATCGCGGCTGGCGCCGAGGATGCCGCATGGGATCAGCACCGGCGCCAAGGATCCGATGGCCGCGACACGTTTTGAGCCGATCCAGCGGATTGTCTGATAACCGCTGTCGCGGGTGCAGACCCGGTCACCAACGCGCAGATCCTCGACCGCGATCTCGCCATGCGGCGTGGCGATCTTGGCCCCCCCCGTGAAACAGGGAATGCCCATCGCATGCAGCTTGACCGCCCCATCAACCTGGCTGGGTGAAATGCCGACAAGGGTAACGCTTTCGCCGTTGGGAAAGTTGAGGATCGCATCACCCGTTCCGTCGCCATTGGTATCCGAAACGGTCACATCCCAGGCATTAACCGGGTTGCCGGTAGCGTCTGTCAGGTCCGATACGTCAAACCGGTCATGTCCGGTAAAGGTTCCGTCGCCATTGTTTGTGGGCGCAAGGAAATTCAGAACCCGATCTGCCCCGCTGTCATCGGCGAGTTCGATAATGTCGGCCGAACCGTCGTTCAGTCCCAGGTCGATCGTGTCATCGCCAGTGCCGCCGGTGATGCTATCGGCACCTGTCCCGCCCGACAGGCTGTCATTGCCCATTCCACCGATCAAATTGTCATCGCCGCCGCCACCGGCGAGCGTGTCATCGCCCGAGCCGCCGACAAGGGAATCGTTGCCCGCACCACCGGTCAGGCTGTCGGCGCCCGACCCGCCGACCATTGTATCGTTGCCCCCGCCGCCATCGACGGTGACCCCCGTCGTGCTGGCCGACGCATCCACATAGTCATTTCCCGAGCCCAACTGAAAGCGCTCGATCTCGCTGAAGGAGGCTGTCGAGGTGCCATCGGTCAGGTTTCCGGCCTCGTTGCCGGTGAAGGTAAGCGTTGTGTTCTGGGTGAGAGCGGAGGCGTTGAGCTGATCACCAGAGGTTTCACCCGTCTCGCCGCCAACAATCGTATCGTTGCCGAAAGTGCCGGTCAGGTTGATCGTGTCGTCGCCGGTCTGACCATAGATCAGGTCAGCGCCGGCGCCGCCATCAATCATGTCGCCATTGTCGGGCGCTTCCGTTATCGGCACGGTTGTGAAGTGAACATCGGTGACCCAGAGTGCCTGACCCGCCGTGCCGCCGTTGGAGTAGGCGATCTGGATCGAATGGACCGGTCCGGGAATGGAAATCAGGGCTGATCCGTTGGCGCTGCTTTGTATGTCACTCGTGTTTGCAGCGGTAATGGTGTTGCCCGACACCGTGTCGTTACCGGTCATCGTGAAGTTCACGGTGATCGGGTTGCCGTTGACGTCAAATGCCGTGACAGTGATGATGTCCTGCCAGCCCGCCATGTCGATGTCATTGATGCGGAACGAGACGTCGGCGACCGAATTGGCCAAGCCGCTGCCGCTTTCGGCGTTGAAGGTCAGTTTGGTCGTGACGTTGGGGCCACCGTCACCTGTCAGGTACAGCCCGGACGTGGTGCTGAAGGGCTCGTCTCCGCCGACATACTGCGTCGAACCGGATGTTTGGACCCCGGTGTTGGCGCCGTTGTTCACGAAACTGGCGGTTACATTTATTCCGCCTGTATCCTGAGTGAAGCCTCCACTGATATTGGTGCCGCCGGCGCCCTGGCCGATCCAGCTCAGATGCTCTTCTGTGCCCGTCGCTGCTATTGAACCGCCGTATATCGTGTCGTTGCCATCCCCGCCGAGAATGGAGTCGGCACCTTCCCCGCCAAAGATCGTATCCGCGCCGCCCCCTCCATCTATCGTGTCACTGCCGGTTCCGCCGTAGATCGAGTCGTTGCCAAGCCCGCCAGAGACGGAATCGTTTCCCGCCCCGGCGTCGATCGTGTCGTTGCCGTCGCCGCCCAGCACCGTGTCATTGCCATCGCCAGCCACGATGGAATCCGCGCCCGCGCCGCCATCGATGTAGTTGGCGCCGGACGAGCCGGTCAGCGTGTCGTTGAAATTCGACCCGATGACCCCTTCGATCGAGTTCAGCACATCCCCGGTTGCATCGCCGCCGCTGGCCGTGCCGGTCGACAAATTGACATTCACGGCGCTGCCAGAGCTGGAATAGCTGACCGCGTCTGTGCCCGTGCCGCCATAAAGTGTATCCGCGCCCGCGCCACCCTGCAGCGTGTCATTGCCGTCTCCGGCAAAGATCACGTCATTGCCAGCACCGGCATTGATCGTATCATTGCCAGTTCCTGTCTGGCTCGTCGTGCCGCCACCATAGATGGTGTCATTGCCGACCCCACCGGTAAGCGCATCCCCGCCCGATGTGCCCATCGTCGGTGTGAAGGTCGGCGAAGAGATGACCGTCGACGTGGTAAGCGTGGTAACCGGGCCGTAATCTGGTACGAAATAGACGTTGCCGTCGGCGGCCAGGACATATTGCCCCGGCTCGACAGTGTTGGTGTAGGTCTGCCCCTCGTAGGTGCCGCTCCAGGTCCATTGGCCTGCGCCAAGCGTGGTCTGGGTCGTAAAGCTGACCGCGCCCCCACTTATCACATCGCCGCTGTTCAGGGCGCTATTGCCGCCCAGAGAGACAAGATACCCGGTAGGCATGTTGCCGACCCTCCACCGCTAAAAGCCTTGCGGCACAGATGCCAGGGCCGCTGCCCAAGCATTGCCGGGAAGAGTTAAAAAAGCGGGAAAGCCTCATAGAGGCGCCTACCGTTCCAGCCAGAAAATCGGCAGCGGTCACAAAGTCGATAAAAAAACCCGACCAGGTCGAGGGCCGGGCCGGGTTTCTTTATCGTGCCAGAGCGGACCCGCCGTATTTGAAGGCGGGTCGCCCGAGTGCTGCCTATCCGTTGACGCGGATGCGCTCGTTTGTCGGGTCGAACGGGCTGTCTTCGACAACCGTCACATCGAACAATTCGCGGAACATGCGGATCTTCAACTTCGTGCCAACTTCGGCCAGATCGGTGCGCACATAGCCCATGCCGATTTGCTTGTTGAAGGCGACCGACCAGCCGCCCGATGTCAGGCGACCAATCTTGACCCCATCGTGCAGCAGCGCCTCCTTGCCCCAGGGGTCGGCATCCGACGGGCCGTCGATCAGCACCGTGACGCATTTGAAACGCACACCGGTGTCGATCATCGCCTGCTTGCCCTGAAAGTCCTTTGACAGGTCGATGAACCGGTCAAGACCGGCCTCCATCGGGGTGGCGTCACGGCCGAGTTCGGTGCCAAAGGCGCGGTAGCTCTTTTCCTGACGCAGCCAGTTCTGCGCGCGGCCGCCGACCAGCTTCATCCCGTGCTTCTTGCCGGCCTCTTCAAGAAGGTCGAAGAGATAGTTCTGCATCTCGATCGGGTGGTGCAGCTCCCAACCCAATTCCCCGGTATAGGCGACGCGGATGGCGTTGACAGGGCACATGCCCAGTTCGATCCGGCGCGCCGAAAGCCAAGGGAAACGTTTGTTCGAAAGCGCGGTTTCGGGGTCGGCATCCTTGATGATCTCTTTCAAGATGTCGCGCGATTTCGGCCCGGCGATGGCGAAGACGCCCCATTGGGTGGTGACGTCGTGGATGTCGACCCAGCCGCCGCCATTGCCCATGAAATCTTCTGCCGATTTCTTCAGATAGTCTGCGTCATAGGCGGTCCATGCCCCGGCAGAGACGAGGTAATAGTCATTCTCGCCATTGCGGACGATGGTATATTCGGTCCGCGTCGTGCCGGTGGGGGTCAGCGCATAGGTCAGGTTGATCCGGCCGACCTTGGGCAGAGCGTTGCAGGTGAACCAGTCGAGGAAGGCGGTCGCACCGGGGCCGCGCACCAGATGCTTGGTAAAGGCGGTGGCGTCGATCAGGCCGGCGGTTTCGCGCACGGCCTTCGCCTCTGCCACGGCATAGGGCCACCATGTACCGCGCCGGAAGGACCGGCCATCATGGTCGAAAGAGGCGGGCGCATCGATGGGCCCGTAATAGTTCGGCCGGTCCCAGCCATTGATCTGGCCGAACTGCGCGCCGCGCGCCTTTTGCCGGTCATAGGCAGGCGAGGTGCGCAGGGCGCGACAGGCTTCCCGCTCTTCGTCCGGGTGGTGCAGGATGAAGACGTGATCATAGCACTCCTCGTTCTTGCGCGCCGCATATTCGGTGGTCATCCAAGTGCCGTAGCGCTTGGGATCAAGCGAGGCCATGTCGATCTCGGCCTCTCCGTTCACCATCATCTGGGCAAGGTAATAGCCGGTGCCGCCCGCAGCGGTGATGCCGAAGGAAAAGCCCTCGGCCAGCCACATGTTGCGCAGGCCGGGCGCGGGGCCGACCAGCGGGTTGCCGTCCGGCGTGTAGCAGATCGGGCCGTTGAAATCGTCCTTGAGACCGGCCGTCTCGGACGAGGGGATGCGGTGCAGCATCGACATATATTCCGCCTCGATCCGTTCGAGATCGAGCGGGAAGAGGTCGGCGCGGAAACTGTCGGGCACACCATATTCGAAACGGGCCGGGGCGCCCTTTTCATAGGGGCCAAGGATCCAGCCGCCGCGTTCCTCGCGCACATACCATTTGGCGTCGGCATCGCGCAGCACCGGATGTTCGGGATTGTTCTTGCGATATTCGACCAGCATCGGGTCCGGTTCGGTGACGATATACTGATGTTCGACCGGAATGGCGGGGATCTTGATCCCCAGCAGCTTGGCCGTGCGCTGGGCGTGGTTGCCAGTGGCGGTGACGACATGTTCGGCCGTGATGACAACCTGCTCCTCGGAGGCGACAAGATTGCCACCTTTTTCCACCATCTTGGTGCAGGTGACCTGCCATTCGGAACCGGTCCAGTGATAGCCGTCGACCTGCCATTTGCGCTCGATTGTGCAGCCGTGCTGACGCGCACCTTTGGCCATGGCCTGGGTCACGTCTGCGGGGTTGATATAGCCGTCCTGCGGGTGGAAGATCGCGCCTTTCAGATCGTCAGTCCGCACCAGAGGCCAGCGTTCCTTGATCTGCGCGGGGGTCAGGAATTCGTGATAGACATCAGCGGTCTCTGCCACCGAGGAATAGAGCATATATTCGTCCATCCGGTCCTGCGTCTGGGCCATGCGCAGGTTGCCAACCACAGCAAAACCGGCGTTGAGCCCGGTCTCGGCCTCCAGCGACTTGTAGAAATCGACCGAATATTTGTGGATATGGGTGGTGGCGTAGGACATGTTGAAAAGCGGCAGAAGGCCCGCAGCATGCCAGGTCGATCCCGATGTCAGCTCGTCCCGCTCCAAGAGCATCGTGTCCCAACCGGCCTTGGCCAGATGGTAGGCGATCCCGTTTCCGACGGCACCGCCGCCAACGACAAGGGCTTTAACATGGGTCTTCATCGGGCCGACTCCTCTAGATTAGCTCGTCGCCATATCTGACAGAGAGTGGCCTTTTACGGCAAGATTGCCCGACCAAAAAATGATTGAAAACGACATGGCGGGGGTCGGTGGCGTGCACTTTTGCCGCCGCGGCGTTACCGCCACCCAAGTGGCAGGTGCGCCCTTGCAGACGGCCATCAGACCTGGGTTGGCGGGGAAGGGGCCGTCAGCCTGTCTAGAGGCGCGAGAGAACCAATCCCGCGGCCACAAGCCCGACGGCCAGTAGCCGTCGCGGGCTGATCGCATGGACGGTCACGCCGAAAGCGCCGAAATGGTCGATCAGGAGGCCCGCGGTCAACTGGCCAAGGATCATTCCTGCCATGGCGGTGACGACACCAAGTGCAGCCACACCTGACAGGACCGACCAGACATAGTAGGCGCCGAGCAACCCACCGGCAAATTGCCAAAGCGGTACCGCACCAAGGCGGCTGGCCGGTTCCAGCCCGGAACTGGCCAGCGTCAGCAGGGCCAGGGCCAGAAAGCCAAGGCCAAATGACACGGTTGCGGCACCAAGCGGGCTGCCCATCGTGCGGCTGAGGGCGGCATTGAGGGGCGCCTGCATTGCCACCGCGACGCCGCCAAGGGCAATAAGCGAGAGCGGCAGTAGGGTTGAGTTATTCATGGTGCGGCGTGCTTTCAGATCATCGAGGGGACCACAAGATCGGGGGGTCTGTGCCCGTCGGCAAAAGTCTTGATATTGACGATCACCTTTTCGCCCATCTCCATCCGCCCCTCTATCGTAGCCGAACCCATATGCGGCAGGAGGACAACATTCGGCAGGTCTTTCAAGCGCGGGTTGATCGTTGTGCCATGTTCATAGACGTCAAGGCCCGCCCCGGCGATCTCATGGGCGCGCAGCATCCGCGTCAGGGCATTTTCGTCGATGACCTCGCCGCGCGAGGTATTGACCACAACGGCGGTCGGTTTCATCAGTTTCAGCCGCCGCGCGTTCAGCAGGTGGAAGGTTGAAGGGGTGTGGGGGCAGTTGATCGACAGGACATCGACACGCGCCACCATCTGGTCGAGGCTTTCCCAATAGGTGGCACCCAGATCCTTTTCGACTTCGGGATGCAACCTTTTGCGGTTGTGATAGTGGATCTGCATGCCAAAGGCCGTGGCGCGCCGCGCGACCGCCTGCCCAATGCGGCCCATGCCCAGAATGCCAAGGCGGCGCCCGCCAACCCGGCCGCCCAAGAGTGACATGGGCGACCAGCCGGCCCAATTGCCCGATTGCATCGTGGCCAACCCTTCGGGGATGCGGCGGGTGACGGCAAGGATCAGCGCCATGGCCATGTCGGCCGTATCGTCGGTCAGAACCCCCGGCGTGTTGGAGACGAGAACACCACGCTGGCGGGCGGAAATCACATCGATATTGTCAACGCCGGCGCCATAGTTGGCGATCAGTTTCAGCTTGGGACCAGCCTGCGCCAGAAGGGCCGCATCGATCTGGTCGGTGATAGTCGGCACCAGAA
>JBARVM010000143.1:0-3842 GCA_049646265.1 Paracoccaceae bacterium | reverse complement strand
GACAACCTGAAGTTCGAAGTCGAACTGATCGCCCCGATCGCCATGGAAGAAAAACTCCGCTTCGCCATCCGCGAAGGCGGCCGCACCGTCGGCGCCGGCGTCGTGTCGAAAATCATCAAGTAAAGACCGCCTTTCGGCGATTTCCACCAGTCAGGGGCTGCCCATCCGGGCGGCCCCTTTCGCTTGGCGCCCGCATGGCAGCGGGCCGCCATCGCTGCGATATTCCGCACGTTCCCCCTTGATTTCCGCGCGCCCCTGCCGTAACCCCTGCCTCGGCCTTAGGAGTTTAGCTCAGTTGGTAGAGCATCGGTCTCCAAAACCGAGGGTCGTGGGTTCGAGTCCCCCAACTCCTGCCATCCCCCCCAAAGGGACAGCACCTTTTGCCGCCCAGAGCGGCGACAATCCCCTTTACCGTTCCGGCCAATGCTGCGACCACTTGCAAAACGCGCAGCGGCCCCGGAAGTGCCCCCTTGCCCATCCATCTGATCTTTGACCTCATCGCCTCTGCCCTATCCTTTCTGGCGACATTGGCCGCCTACCGCTGGCGTCTTGCCGCCCAGACCAGACGGATAGACTCGATCGGCCTGCCCTATGCGGCAGCCCTGATCAGCGGTGCAGCACTTGGCGGTTACGGGTTTGGCACACTCAACCTCTGGCTCGGCGGCAATGCCACGGTCGGGCGCAGCATCCTTGGCGCGCTTTTCGGGGCGATTCTGGCAGTCGAGGCCTATAAGGCGGCCAAATCCATCCGGGGCAGCACCGGGTTGATCTTTGTTCCGGCCTTTTGCACCTCTGTCATCGTCGGGCGGATCGGCTGCTTTCTGGCCGGGCTCGCGGATGACACATATGGCACGCCGAGCAACCTGCCCTGGGCGCATGACTTTGGCGATGGGCTGACGCGGCACCCGGTACAGCTTTACGAATCCGCCGCCATGGGTTTATTCGCTATCTATGCGGTCGTTGCCTTGGCGCAGCGTTCTTCCTATTTCTTGCGCAACGGCTTTTATCTGATGGTAGGCGCCTATGCGCTGCAACGGTTCGTCTGGGAGTTTCTGAAACCCTATGCGTCGGTCCTTGGCCCCTTCAACCTCTTTCACCTCATTTGCCTGATGCTTCTGCTCTATTCGGCAACCATGATCCGCAGGACACAGAATGTTTGACCGAAAAGCCGCCCCCTATCTCTTTCACGGCCAGACCGTCTCGCTGTGCGACGAATGTCTGGCGCCGGTACCAACCAAGATCCTGATCGAAGGGGATGAGGTCTGGTATCAGAAACGCTGCCGCACCCATGGCGTGCGCCGCGCCCTCATTTCCACCGACGCGGCCTATTACAAAAGCTGCCTTGACTGGATCAAGCCGGGCGACCGGCCCCTGACGGCCCAGACCCGGATCGACGATGGCTGCCCCTATGACTGCGGCCTTTGCCCCGATCACGAACAGCACAGCTGCCTCGCGATTATCGAGGTCAACGACAGTTGCAACCTGACCTGCCCGGTCTGCTTTGCGGATTCGTCCCCCGCCCGTACCACCAACCGCAGCCTGACAGAGGTTGAGGCAATGCTGGATGCGCTGATCGCCAGCGAGGGCGAGGCGGATCTCTTGCAGATTTCTGGGGGGGAGCCGACCCTGCATCCGCAGATTATCGAGATCCTGCAACGCGCCAAATCCCGACCGATCCGCCATCTGATGCTGAACACCAACGGGTTGCGCATTGCCCGCGACAAGGATTTCGTCGCGGAACTGGCGCGGCTGAAACCGGGTTTCGAGGTCTATCTGCAGTTCGATTCGCTGCGCCCAGAGGTCTTGCGGAACCTCCGCGGCGCCGATCTGACCCGTATCCGCAGGGCGGCGCTGGAAAACCTGGAGGCGGCCGGCATTTCCACCACGCTGGTCGCCGTGATCAAGAAGGGGCTGAATGACGATGAGGTCGGCGACATCATCACCCACGCGCTCGGCTGGTCCTGCGTGCGGGGCGTCACCTTTCAGCCCATTCAGGATGCCGGTCGAAACGAGGGGTTCGAGGCAGGCCGCAACCGTGCCCTCCTCAGCGATATCCGCCGGGCTGTCATAACCTCCGACACTGCTTTCGGGGCAGAGGACATGATCCCCCTGCCCTGCAATCCCGAATCCATTTCCATCGGCTATGGGCTTCGACAGGGCAAATCCCTGATCCCGATCACCGGCATGTTGCCGCGCGACATGCTGGTTGACGCCGCCCCCAACACCGTCACGTTCGAAAAATTTCCCGAGCTGCGCCGCCGGGTCTTCGACTTCTTTTCCCTGTCCAACGCGCCGCAAAACGCCACAGCGCGGCTCGAGGCGCTGTTGTGCTGCCTGCCAGAAGTCGAAGTGCCTGGGGAAATTGGCTATGATGATCTTTTCCGCGTGGCGATCTCGGAATTCCTTGATCCGCATAACTTTTGCCTGTCGCGGGTCAAGCGCAGCTGCGTGCATTTCGTCACGCCAGAGGGCAAGATCGTGCCCTTTGACACCTACAATCTCTTTTACCGCGATCAGGCAGCAACCGCGCGGCGGGCCGCATCGCTTACCGCCCGCGCCGCGCAACTATCCCGGAGTGACCCATGAAAATCGTCGCAATCGTCATTCTCGCTCTCGTCGCCCTCTTTTCTGGTGGCTGTTCGGTGTTATTCACATCAGCTGTCTTTGGTTACTACTTCGAGCCAGCAATATTCCTCCTCTGGGCCAGCGGGCTGCTGATCTGCGGAGTCTGCATCCGGTACATTGTCAAACTCTGGCAAGCGATCAAGCGCGAGGCGGCGGCGAAAGCCGACCAGTCGGGCAACCCACCGCCAGGCAGCTGACGATCGCCGATAGGGCGCCATGGTGCCGTGACAGGCGGCGTGGCACACTCTTGAAACCAAAGTGGGAAAGAGTGGTGGCGAGGGGGGGACTCGAACCCCCGACCTCGCGATTATGAGTCGCGCGCTCTAACCAGCTGAGCTACCTAGCCATCCGCCGTGTTGCCTAGTCAAACCCCCCCAAGAGGTCAAGAGGGGAATCGTGCCGAGCGGTGAGCCGATCTGAAATATCCCGCTGCCTTGGCCCCGCGCCGCCTATCCGTAATAGGACCGGTACCACGCGACAAAGGCGGCCATGCCGTCGCCGATATCGGTTTGCGGCCGGTAGCCGGTCAGCTGCTGCAAAAGCGAGTTTTCCGCCCACGTCGCCACGACATCGCCCTTTTGCATATCCATCAGGTTGCGCTGCGCCAGCTTGCCTGTCGCCGCCTCTATCGCCTTGATGAAATCGCCAAGGGCAACCTTGTCGCCATTGCCGACATTCACCACGCGCCAAGGCGCGACCGGCGACAGGCTATCACCTGGCGCTATCGCTTCCGGCGTTGCGGGCCGTTCGGGGGCGACCCCGATCAGCAGCCGCAAGGCGCGGACCAGATCGGTGACATAGGTAAAGTCCCGAAACATCTGCCCCTGTCCATAGACGTCAATCGGCTCTCCCGCCAAAATCGCCTTGGTGAACTTGAAAGGTGCCATATCCGGTCGACCCCAGGGACCATAGACGGTGAAAAAACGAAAGCAGGTGGTCGGCAAGCCGTAAAGATGCGCCCAGGAATGCGACAGGCTCTCCGTCGCCTTCTTGGTCGCGGCATAAAGCGAAACCTGAGTGTCGGCCTTGTCCGTCTCGCGGTAGGGCATTTCGGTATTGGCCCCAAAAACGGAAGAGGTAGAGGCGATCATCAAATGGCCGACCCCGCAGTCCCGCGCCGCTTCCATCACGTTGAACGTGCCCTCGATATTGGAGGTGAGGTAACTGCGCGGCGCCTCCAGGCTGTAGCGGACACCGGCCTGTGCGGCCAGGTGCAC
>JBARVM010000142.1:0-2524 GCA_049646265.1 Paracoccaceae bacterium | reverse complement strand
TTCCGCTGGCCCGAATATGTCGAAACGAAACGTGGCAGGGACTGGTGGATACCTTCCGCCATGCCCGGCGCCTGAACCGAAAGGAACGACCATGGCACTTGACCGCTTGCCCCATGCCGAGGGCTTCACCCTGCAGCGCCGCAATCCCAACGGTGGCACCAAGCCGATGCATTATTGGGGGCTGCGAAACGAGACCGACCCGCTGAGCGATGTGCTGTTAGGTTCGCCCGCCTATCTCTATCACCGCGCGACCTCCAGCCTGTCGCGCAAACATCTGCGCGAGGCGCCCTGCAATATCCAGGTGGCGCAGGCCCAGCATGCGGAACTTGTCTCGGCCTATGAGCATTTTGGCGTAAAGGTCCATATGCTGCCGGCCGAACCGGAACTGACCATGCAGGTCTATTCCCGTGATTCGAGCGTCATGACGCCTTATGGCGCGATCATCACCGCCATGGCCAACTGGTGGCGGCGCGGCGAGAATTATGCGGCGATCCGCGCCTATGAGGCGATGGGCATCCCGATCTATGACATGGTGACGGCGGGCACCTTCGAGGGCGGCGATTTCAACGTGATCGAGGAAGGCTGCGTTCTGATCGGCTGCGGCGGCGCCCGCACGCAAGAGGAAGGCGCCCGGCAGGTGGCGGGCTGGTTCGAAAAAGAAGGCTGGGAAGTCCGCATCGCCTTCATCGACGAATATTACGTCCATATCGACCTGATGGTTGTGCCGATCGCAGAAAAGCTCACCGCCGTTTGCTTGGCTTGTACCGACCCGTGGATCGTCGACTGGCTGAAAGCGAAGGGGCACGAGATCATCGATGTCCCGTTCCAGGATACGATGGCCTTGGGCTGCAATTTCATGGCGCTTGGCCGTGACAAGGTGATCGCGCCCACCGCCTCCAAGTCGCTGATCGAACAGCTTCGCGCGCGCGGCTTCGAGGTGGCGGCGGTCGATACGGCCGAAATCTCGAAAACCGGCGGCGGCATCCATTGCATGGCGCAGGCGTTGCGGCGTTCAGCCTGAATGATTGGCGGGGCACGCGACCCATGGCCTGCCCCGCCGTTTACAGCCAGCCCTTAGCCCTTAGGGCGAAACATCCCCCCGCCACGGCGCCGAGAAAGATCAGCGCCAGAACGGCCAAGGTTAGGGTCAAGGCCCGATAACCCTCTGCCCCCTTCAGCGCGGCACGGGCCTGCACCACAGTCAGCAGTTGCGCCAGACGGCCCGCCAGATGGTCGCGATGTTCCGCCAGCGATTGCGCGTCGCGGAGCAGCATCTTTGCCTGCTGTTTGGTCCCGCGCAGGCCGGGATTTTCGCCGAATGTCGCGATCAGATGCGCCAGAACCGGTTGGAGGGTGATCAGGCAAAGGTGAGCGTGGTCAAGCGCCACCTCCTGCCCGGCAAGGCCGGACAGGACCCCTGAAAGGTCAGCGGGCCGGCGGGGCTTTGCTGCGGCAAGCCCGCCTGCCAGCGCGCCCAGCGCCAGACCAGCCTCGCCCAGTCGCGCGTCCTCTTGCCGCAACAGCTGTTCCATCATCCCCGCGATGATCTGCGCGCTGCCAAACCCGCCCGCAGCGGCGCGCCAGGCGCTGTCGGCAAAACCCTCCAACGTCGGTTGCGGATGATGGCGGAGGGTCACCAACCGCTCTGCCGTCAGCATGAAGGTCACAGCGCGGGGAGGTTCGACCGCCACCGCATCGCCTGAGAGGGGCAGAAGTGTGGTCAAGACCTCGTAAGGGCCCTGCCTGCGGATAAGGCGCGACGGGGCGATCGCCTCGATCTCTGTCTGCGTGGGTATCGGCGCGCCAAGCGGCGCTAACAGGGCAAGCTCCTCACCTGTGGGGCAATGCAGATCGATCCAAAGAGCGTTCTGCGGATTCGCCCCGGCCGTCATCAGGCGCAACCCGTCATTTTGGCGCGCATACATGCGGATCATCTGGCGAACTCCTGCAAACAAACGGACTGCAAGAGCTATCGCAAAATGATTATCATTGGCTTGCGGCGTTTCAGTTGGCGCGTTGCTATCGGTCTTTTGCCTGCTCTGGACGGTTGGCGCGGCCAACCACAGGCGTTAAGGTCATCACGGGCTGCAAGCTGGCCCCTCCCATGGTGGTCGCAGGGCATTTGCCCTATCTAAAGATTGCGCGAGTAAGCTGAACGCCACTGGACCTATCCAGCGGGCATGCACGAGACGAGGATATCAGGTGTCGGACAAGAGCGGCGACAGTGCCACCGGAGTGACGCATATCAACAACGCTGGAACAGAGGCGTTGAACTTTCAAGTGACAACGCGCCACAGTCCGGAGTTCCGCACATGGTTTCGTGGTGAACATACCAATTTCAACCCGACCGTCGCGCAGATGTTGGATGTAAAGGCGGCTGCGCGCTTTGTGCTCAAGGGCTGGGCGCCGGCAGACCCTATTATCCGGCCCGACACGCAGATCACTGCCTTTGGCAGCTGTTTTGCCGCCAATATCTCTAACTGGTTGTCGCGGCGGCGCTTTCGGGTGTTGAACAAGGACGAAG
>JBARVM010000141.1:0-14639 GCA_049646265.1 Paracoccaceae bacterium | reverse complement strand
GATGTCGGGATTGATCCGGTGCTGTGTTTCATAGACGAGCGCGGTCATCAGATAGATGAAAAGCGACAGGTTGATGCCTGCGACGATAAGCTGTTCGTAATCGCGAAAGGTGCTGAAATCGCGGCGCAACCGCCGTAAGGTTTCATAAGAACGCAGCACGCGAAAGATCCGCGCCACCCGTAAAAAGGCGAACCATTCGCCGAGCAGCGGGGCCAGCAGTGAAAAGACCACGACAATATCGGCAATGCCGTAAGGGTGCAGCAACTCGCGCCAGCGGTTCTGGCTGATCCAGAGCCGCGCCAGCACGTCCGACAGGATCACGATACCGATCAGCAGGTCGAGAAGTTCGGTTTCAAGCCCCCGGTTCACGAAAGAGGTGGCGACGATGAATGTGATGGTAACAAGGTCAAAGATCAGCAAGCCGTAGCGAAACCGAATGGCGCGTCGGGTCCCGCCATTGTAAAGTTCGTTCACCAGATCCCACATTTGCCCTGCCTGTTTGCACCTGCCCTTACTTGATGAAAGCTGGGGCGCGCGGCGTCAATGGCCGAATGCACGGGGCCCTTTATGGGTCGGGCCCCGTGCGGTGGCCGGGCGATCCCCGGCCAGCCCATCAGTGATCCGCGTTTGCGGCGGCGGCGCGCTGGTCATCGGCGCTGCCTGTGGCGCCGTTGAAAAAGGCATTCAGCGCCACGGCAGAGATGGTGGCCAGCAGGATGCCGGAATCGATCAGCGGGTGGATGTCATGGGGCAGCCATTGTTTGAAATTCGGCGCCACAAGCGGGATCATCCCGAAGCCGAGCGATACGGCGACCACAAAGAGGTTATTGCGGTTCTTGCCGAAATCCACGCCTGAAAGGATACGGATACCGGTTGCGGCAACCATGCCGAACATCACCAGACCCGCACCGCCCAGAACGGCAGTTGGCAAAGCCTCCACCAGTGCGCCCATCTTGGGCACCAGCCCCAAAGCGATCAGGATCACCCCGCCCGCCACGCAGACGAACCGCGACTTGATCCCCGTCACGCCGACCAGCCCGACATTCTGGCTGAAGGAAGTATAGGGGAAGGTGTTGAAGATACCGCCGATCAGCGTGCCAAGCCCGTCGGTGCGCAGGCCCGCTGCCAGCATCGGCTGGGTGACCTTGCGGCCGGTCATGTCGCCAAGGGCAAGGAACATGCCGGTGGATTCGATCATCACCACGATCATCACCAGTGTCATGGTAATGATCATGACCGGATCAAACATCGGCGCGCCGAAGTGAAAGGGTGTGATCAGCGCGAACCATGATGCCTCGCCCACCTTGGTGAAATTCATCATGCCGAAAAGCGCGGTCAGGATGCCGCCCGCCACGATGCCGAGCAGGACCGAGATATTGGCGACAAAGCCTTTGCCATAGCGGGCAATCGCAAGGATTGCGACCAGAACGACTGCCGAGATGGCCATATTGGCAGGGCTCGCATAGGCTGGGTTCTGTACTGTCGGGGCCAGCGAAAGCCCTTCGGGCGGGGCCGGAACCGCAGAGCCGCCGGCAGCGGCAAGGTCGGCCATGGATTTCAGCCATTCGGCATGGGCCGGGTCCATCACCTTTGGCGCGGTCGGGCCGACGGGCAAGCCGAAGATCCAGTTGATGCCGATGCGCATGAGAGTCACACCGATCACCAGAATGATGGTGCCGGTGACGACCGGCGGAAAGAAGCGCAAGAGCCGCGAGACCAAGGGTGCGATCAGCATGGCGATGATACCGGCGGCGATGATTGCGCCGAAGATCAGCCGCGCGCCCTCGTGCCCCGGCGTCTGGCTGGCGATGGCCAGCATCGGCCCGACCGAGGCAAAGGTAACGCCCATCATCACCGGCAGGCGAATGCCGAACCATTGTGTGACGCCGAGGGACTGGATCAAAGAGACGATGCCGCAGGCAAAAAGATCGGCCGAGATCAGAAAGGCCACGTCGGCAGGTTCCAGTTTCAGCGCGCGACCGACGATCAACGGCACCGCGATGGCGCCAGCATACATGACCAGCACATGTTGCAAGCCAAGGGTCAGCAGTTTTGGCGGTGGAAGCATTTCGTCCACCGGATGGCTTTGATCCGTCATGTTTCTTCCCTCCGGGGCGTTGTTCTTGCGCCGCCGCTGCGCCGCCCCTGGGACGCAGCCCGGTCTGCCCGGCTTATGCCGGGGTTATCGGGAGACCCGGATCGGGGTGGGAAAGTGAAACTCTTCGAGATTAGGTGTCGTGCCAATCCGGTCTATGACAGCAAAGAGCCCCGGACCGCCCAAAGGTGTCAAGACGCCATGCCAGACGTTGCGATGGATATTCACGCCCTGTGTCCCATCGGTCAGAAAGGCGAGGGGTTGCTGCGGCCCCTCGGCACTGTCCGCCGCGACCACCACAAGAAAAGGATCGGCCGTCATGCAGACAAAGGCCTGGCTGCCAAGGGGATGGCGTTCGACCAGTTGCAGGTCAAGCGGCAGCGAAAAGCTTTCCGACTGAAAGACAGAAATGCCCGCCGTGCCTTCGGCAAAGTCAAGGCGCGCGCGATCGTGAAAGCGGCCGCATTTCCCGGCATTGATCGTCCAGTCTGGCTGGCCCTTTGCCTCCAACACCTCGCCGAAAGGGGCAAAGGCGGCGGCGGTCAGCGGTTGGGCGGTGATCGTCAGGCTCATGCCGGTCTCCGTTCTGACGTGAGGTTGGTGCGTGTGGGTCAGCGGCCAAATGCGCCGACGCCTTGCAGGCGGGCGTGGCGGTTGACATCCTTGTAAAGCAGATAGCGGAAGGGGCCGGGGCCCGCGGCATAGCAGGCCTGTGGGCAATAGGCGCGCAGCCACATGAAATCGCCTGCCTCGACCTCTACCCAGTCCTGATTGAGCTTGTAGACGGCCTTGCCCTCCAGCACGAAAAGCCCGTGTTCCATGACATGAGTTTCCTCGAACGGGATCAGGCCGCCGGGCTGGAACGTGACGATATTGACATGCATGTCATGCGAAAGATCGTCGGGGTCGGTAAAACGGCTCGTGGCCCAGCGGCCGTCGGTGTCGGGCATGGCGGAGGGGGCCACGGCACTGTCGGAGGTGACGAAGGCCTTGGGCGCGGCAATGCCGGGGGCCGGTTCGTAATGTTTGCGGATCCAGTGAAACCGCGCCGGTTCCGCGCCGTTGTTGGCAAGGCGCCACTGGCAGCCTGCGGGAATATAGGCGTAACCGCCGGGCTGAAGCTGGTGGTCGGTGCCGTCAAGCGTCAGGGTCGGCGCGCCGCCGGTCACAAAGATGACCCCTTCGGCGCCGGGATCGGGTTCGGGATGGTCAGAGCCGCCGCCCGCGGCCACCTCCATCACATATTGGCTGAAAGTTTCGGAAAAGCCGGAGAGGGGCCGGGCAATCAGCCACATGCGGGTCTTTGCCCAGCCGGGCAGGGAACTCGTCACGATGTCGGAAAAACAGCCGCGCGGGATGACGCAATAGGCCTCGGTAAAGATGGCGCGGCCGGTCATCAGGCTGGTCTGCGGCGGCAGGCCACCCTTGGGGCTGTAATAGCCGGTCATGGCAGTATGTCCTTGAGGCGGAATTCGGCGATACGCTCCACCTGACGGCAGGCCTCGGAGAATTCGGTTTCGTTACTTTGTTCCAGCCGGCGGCGGAAGGCGTCGAGGATGGTCGCCTTGGTATTGTCGCGCACGGCAATGATGAAGGGAAAGCCGTGGCGGCTGACATAGGCGTTGTTGAGATCGGTGAATTCGATCCGTTCGGCATCGGTCAGTGCGTCGAGCCCGGCAGAGCTCTGTTCATGGGTTGATTCCGGCGTCAGACGCTTGGCGGCGGCCAGTTTGCCCGCAAGATCGGGGTGGGCAGTCAGGACGCCCAGCCGTTCTGCGCGGGAGGCAGAGCGGAAGACGCGGGTCAGTGCATTGTGGAGCCCCACCGCCCGGTCGTGCGCCGGGCCAAGTTCCAGCCCCCAGGCGCGTTCGGCGATCCAGGGGGAATGTTCAAAGATGCCGCCGAAACGGGCGATGAACGTGGGCTTGTCCATCCGGCTTGGCCGCTCAAACCGCTTTGGCGGATGGGTTGCGGCCCAGTGGCGCGCGATGTCGATACGGCGGGGAAACCAGACGCCTTCGTGCCCCTTCGCATAGTCAAGGAAGCGTTTCAGCCCGGCGATCTTGCCGGGTCTGCCGATCAGGCGGCAGTGCAGCCCCACGCTCATCATCTTTGCAGCACCGGCCGACCCTTCGGCGTAAAGCGTGTCGAAGGCGTCTTTGAGGTACTGGAAGAACTGCTCGCCCGTTATGTAGCCCGGCGCGGTGGCAAAGCGCATGTCATTGGCTTCGAGCGTATAGGGGATGACAAGCTGGTCACGCTCCCCCGCCTCTAACCAGTAGGGCAGATCGTCGTCATAAGTGTCGGAAATCCAGTCGAGCCCCTGTTCGGCGGTCAGCCGCACGGTGTTGAGCGAGCAGCGACCCGTGTACCACCCGGTCGGACGGCTGCCTGTCAACTCGGTATGCAGGCGGATCGCTTCGGCGATCTGGGCACGTTCTTCGGCCTCCGGCATGTCCTTATGCTCGACCCATTTCAGCCCGTGGCTGGCAATCTCCCAATCGGCGGCTTTCATCGCGGCGACCTGTTCGGGGCTGCGGGCCAGCGCGGTGGCCACGCCATAGATGGTGACCGGGATTTCCATCCCGGTGAAAAGCCGGTGGAGCCGCCAGAAACCGGCGCGGGCGCCGTATTCGTAGATTGATTCCATGTTCCAGTGGCGCTGGCCGGGCCATTGCGCGGCACCGGGTATGTCCGACAGGAACGCCTCTGACGCGGCATCGCCATGCAGGATGCAGTTTTCGCCGCCTTCCTCGTAATTGAGCACGAGCGAGATGGCGATCTTTGCGCCACCCGGCCATTGCGCATCGGGCGGGTTCTGGCCGTAGCCGGACATATTGCGTGGATAGCGGTTCATGGGCGCGGCCCTGTCTTGTCAGTTCGGGGCTAGTGTTACCCCTTGCACCACAATTAGATTATATCCAAAAAACTGAAAGACCTTTCGTGAAATCGAGTTATCGTCATTTGCGCCGCACCAAGGCAGAATGGCCGGATGACAGAGAGGGAGCGGCGCATGTCCGACGGATATCTGACCACACATGTTCTGGATACGGCCCTTGGCTGCCCGGCGGCGGGGCTGCGGGTGGAGTTGTTCCGGCTGACCGACACGGGCCCGGAAAAGATTGCGGAAGCGGTGACGAACAGCGACGGGCGGACGGACGGGCCCATCCTGCCCAAGGGCAAGTTCGCGCCGGGCGTCTATGAGCTGGTGTTTTTCGCGGGCGACTATCTGGACAGTATCGGAGCGCCCCCCGAAAGCCCGCGGTTCCTCGACCAGATCCCGATCCGCTTCGGCATATCGGATGCAGAGGCGCATTATCATGTGCCACTGCTTCTGTCGCCCTTCGGGATGGCGACCTACCGGGGAAGTTGAGGCCGGGAGGGTTCGGGTGCTTGTTCGACTGCGCGGTTTCTGTTAGCCCGACAGGAAAGTCGGCCCAACAGTCACAGTAAAAGCGCGCCTACGCCCCTTATGACTCAGCCAAATGAAGAAGGCCTATCGGACAGGACCATGCAGGTTGGCAAACCCCTGCGCGTGTTGCTGTCCGCAAATCCGGAGTGGGGCGGCGTCATGCCTTGCTTTCCTCTGGCCGATGCGCTGCGTGATGCGGGCCATATTGTGCTCTTTTCGGGCCCCCCTCCCAACCAGTTCTTTTTGCAGCGCTGTGGCGTCAATATCGCCAAGCTGGTGCGGGAAATCGAGAGCAGGGGCTTTGAATATGTGACCGTCTTTCAGGACATCATTGACCATCCGCTGGCCAAAAATTCTGGGGAAAGCGTTGGCCACGGCAGTTCGAAATGCTGGATGGGCCTGTTTCGCATTCTGGAGGATCTGCTGCCAAATCTGATCGACGATCTGGAGCGCGTTATTCACGATCGACAGATCGATGTCGTACTGGTCGATGCGTTCATCTGGTACGAGGCGATAGCGGCGGTGAAATGCAATATCCCGGTCATCTCGGTAAAAACAAATCTACGCGTGCCCATCAATTGCAGGATGCCGCCGTCCCGCCACTGGCTGGTGCCTTCTGGCCTTGCGTCAAGGGCCAGAATTCTACTCGCCTGGGCAAAGATCTGGGTCTATTGGCATCTGCTTCTGCCCTGGAGCGGCAAGATGCGCACCCTTTACCGGTCGAATCGCCTCATCCGAAAGACGGGTGCCAAAGTCGGGCTGAAGACGGTGTTGAGCGACTATTTTCCCGAATTTGTGCTGCCAGAGCTGACACTCTGCCCCGAAACCTTCGATTTTTTCGCCGTGCCCGGCCGGACCTATACGGCATTGGTTGCACCGAAATCGGACATTGGGGAATTTGATTGGCCGCAACCGGTTAACGGCAGGATCAGGGTCTATTGTTCAGCCGGGACGCTGACGCAGCAGTTCGAGGATGGTACGGTCGAGAAGATCATCGACAAATGGCTTACGGCCTTGGCCGAGCGGGCGGATATGTCGGTGCTGCTGCAGGTTTCGGACACTGCCTTGCGCGCCTCGCTGAAGAATGTTCCGGGCAATACGACCGTCGTCGGCTGGGTGTCACAACGCGATGTTCTTGATCAGGCTGATCTGGCGATCATTGCGGGTGGTTTGGGAACCATCAAGGAATGTATCGCTGCTGGCGTTCCGATGTTGGTATCCGCACCAACACATGCGGACAAGCCGGGCAATGCCATGCGCACGGAATTCCACCGTATCGGGCGCCAGATCGACCCTCTTAAGGCGTCGCCTGAGGAAATGTCGCAGATCATCGACGATCTGGTGCGAAACCGCGATTTGTACCGCGCCAACATGAGGCCAATTCAAGCTGAATTGCAGGATCCGGCCGGGCCTGAACGTCTGGTGCGCTATGTCGAAGCCGTGGCAACAAGAGCATCAGGCTGACGGCGCGGCCATGACATCGCAAGGATGTTTGCGACGGGTAAAGGTCAGGCTTTGGTGCGGCACTGTCGCGGCAGGGACAAAGCCAGTCAGGCAGAAGGTTTCTATTGGCGCGTTAGTATCTTATTATAAAGGTCCGCAATGGATTTGTGCGCGGCGGACAGGGAAAAGCGAACTTCCTTGCTTGTCGTCAGAGCGGCCTCTGACATGGACTGGCGCAGCGCCGGATTACCGCAGATCTCCATAACAGCCGCGCTTAGCCCGGCGGCGTCGCCCACCGGCAACACGCGACCCACGGCGGGTGATACCAGCTCTCTCACGCCGCCAGCATCCGCGGCAACGACCGGCAGGCCAACCTGAAAAGCCTCGGCGATCGTAATTGGCAATGCCTCCCATCGGGAGGTTAGCAGAAACAGATCGGATGCTTTCAGATAGAGATAGGGCGCGCTGCTTTCGCCATGGAACTGCAACATCGTCTCCACACCGGCGCTTGCCGCCCAAACCCGGGCTTGTTCGAGAAGCGGGCCATCGCCGATGACGACGAAGCGGATGTCTTGCCGCGCCGCTTTCACCAGACGGACAACTTCGACAAGGATGTCGATGCCTTTCTGATAGGCCAGCCGGGCAATGATGACGACCAGCAACTTGCCATCGGCGCCCAAAATTGCCGCCCGGTGCGCTGCGACCTCTTGCGGGTCAATGGGTGGCGCTGGTTGAACGCCAAGCCCGATGACCGAGACGTCGCGCGACGCCAGCCCCGCCTGTTCCTGCAACTCTTCGGCGCAGCGATTGCTAGGCGTGATCACATGCCAGGCGGTCAGCCGTGCGACCCGGCCATAATATCTTACCCGCGCCGGAGCCGAGCCATGGTAGGTCAGTACGACCGGGATCTTCATGCCGAAACTCGCAATTCTCGCGACGATGGCGGGCGCGCTTTCATGTGCGTGGATTATCGAGATGCCCTGCTTTTTCAGATATCGCCTGAGGCGGAATGCGCTGACGATCATGCGCGACAGGCGCCGTAGGGCGGGCCCGCCTTCGTTAGAGACATTTACCAAATCGAGCAGCAGGTAGTCGAAACCGGCTATTAGTGCCTCCCAGGGGCCGGGCGATCCCGCCAGAAACACATCGTGACCTTCCTCACGCAACGACTGGCTTAGCTCGATCACGTGGCGTTGAATGCCACCGTGACCGAAAGCCGTACAGATCTGCAAAATTCGCATCCGATATTCCTGGTATTGTCAGTTCAAACTTTTTCGAAAGGCGCCGGGTCGGCAATGGTTGGCCCTGATCCCAGCGATTGACAAGCACGCTCTGCGTGCCCGGGCGAGGGCGCGCTTCTGGCGATTTGACAATTCCGGTGGAAATGACCTCCCATATCAAAACGGTGCCGCCGCGCTGCGCAGGCCGGGTTGGCTGGGCCGCTGGACGGGGGGGGCGCCCTGCGGGCGGATGGTGACACAGTCGCGCAGCCGCGTTACCGAAGCCTCGGCCGGTTCTGCGGCAAGGACCGTGCGGGCCCAGACATCGAGATGCAAAAAGCGCAGGCGCAGATCCTGATTTGCCGTCTCGACCGTGCGGGCCAGCTGTGCGGCCGAAAGGCCCAGAAGGTCGGCAAGCGGAGAGTTCTGGAAGAAACGGTCCGCCACCTCCATCCGCTGGAAGGTTGTCGTCCAGAAGCCGACCTTGATCCTTTGGCTGAGATGGGCGGGCAGGTAACGGTCGGCAACGGCGCGCACCACCCATTTATCGCGCATGAACGGATGCGCCTTTTCCCAGACGAGCGGCGAGCGGCGCAGTTTGAAGGGGCCGGGCAGGTTCACACCGAAACGGGCAAGATCATGGTCGAGAAAGGGAAAGCGCGCCTCGATACTGGCGGCCATGCCCATGGTGTCATTGCGGTGCAAAAGCGTGCGCAGATGGTGATGCAGGTAATCTTGGGACCAGCTCAGCGTCCGGTCGCGGCTGGCCTGCGGCATGCGGGCAAGGCCCGCGTCGATCATGTCCTGATCGTCGGCATCCTCGCGCCCGGTCATGAGTGACATCACCTCGGCGAAATTGCCGTGCCGGTTGGGGGCGAGGATTGGGCCGATACCGGGAATGGCCCTGATGGCGCCGCGCAGACCCACCATCAGCCTGTCATAACCGTCGGTCAGTCGTTTGCGGCCAAGCCACGGATAACCCAGGAACAATTCATCCGACCCTTCGCCCGACAAAAGCCCCTTTACCCCGTTCTGGCGGCCAAGTTCGGCCACCATCATCAGGGGTGGGCAGTTCGGATGGTAGCTGAAGGGCTGTTCATAATGCTGCATGACCCGGGGGATCATGTCGACGAAATCCTGCTCCTCCACCTCCACATGAAAGAGATCCAGCCCGAGATGTTTCGCCAACGCCTGCGCGGGCTTCAACTCTGACCAGCTGCCCTTCACCTCGGCATGAAAAAGCGCCATGTCGCGGGTTTGCCGTGCAGCCATGGCAACGATGAGAGAGCTGTCAACGCCGCCCGAACAAAAGGCGCCGACGCGGGCGTCGGCAAAACGGTGGGCGGCGATGGAACGATCCATCAACTCCTCGAACTCATCGGCGATGCGGGCGGGCGACAGTGCGGCCAGCCGATCATATTCGCCCGGATCGAGAAAATCGGGCAGGGTGAAAAAGCGCGATATTTGCGGCGCCTTGCCCGGCTGCAGTTCCAGCATCCCGCCGGGCGGCAGGCTGTGGACCGCATCGAATATCGTCCTGCCCTGCGTGGCGCCGGGGAATTTCAACAGATAGGCAAAAATTGCCGCCTGATTGGGGCGCAGATCCTGCCAGGGGCGAAAGGCCTTCGCCTCGGAGGCGAAAAAGAGCGCCTTGGTGCCGCCGAAGGGCCCCTCGGTCCAGTAAAGCGGCTTCATGCCGAAACGGTCGCGCGCGAGGATCAGCTTGCGGGTTTCGCGGTCGTAAAAACCGATGGCAAACATGCCGGACAGACGGCGCAAGGCCTCTGCCGCGGGCAGGTGGATCAGCATCTGCAAGACAACCTCGGTATCAGAGGTGGTCTTGAAGGCGATGCCCTTTTTCTCCAGCTCCGCGCGCAATTCCCGGAAATTGTAAACCTCGCCGTTGAAGACCATCAGGTAACGTCCCGACGGATCGGTGAAAGGCTGGTTCGAGCGGGGATCGAGATCGACGAGCGACAGGCGCGCATGGGCCATGCCGACCCCGCCGGCCGTATCGGCGGAATTGGCGTCCGGTCCGCGGTGGCTGAGAAGGGCGGCGCTTTGCAAAAGCCTGTCGCGGTCGGGCGTGACCTTGGTATCCTCTGTCACAAGGCCAAAGATGCCACACATAACGCAGTCCCTTTCCCCGGTCAGCGCGGGTTTGATGAATGTTGCCAAAGGCGCCCCAGGGTCGCCGGGCAAGGTTCGTGCCGCAATTGGTTCGACCGGTATTTTCTGCCGTGAGTCCCGCGCCGAGGGTAGAGTTTTCGCGCCTCTGTTGCCCTTATCGCCGAAATCCCCGCAAATCCTACAGTTTCGGCGCTGTTTTCGCAACGAAGCGCTCGCTGGAACAGGGAAGAAATGCTATTCTTGGCGGCGCCTGTTATGGTGCATTTGAAAGAGGGCCTTTGGCAGCTTTGCGATGGCGGTCCTGCCGGGATCGCAACGCGCTTTTTGATTGGGAGTAGAGTGATGGGTGTTGGTCAGAAAATTGCGGCCGAGAATGCGGGCTGGACCTTTGGCAATGATGTGCCCGACACGTTCGTCGATCATATCAAACTGTCGGTGCCGCTTTATGAGGCCGGGCATGACCTGATCTGCCAAGTGTCGGATTTCTTCGTCAAGAATGACAGTGTGATCTATGAGATTGGCACCTCGACCGGTGAATTGACCCGCAAGCTGGCGGAACATCACAAATCGAAGCCCGGCGCGCGCTGGATCGGCATTGATGTGGAACCTGCCATGGTCAAGGCGGCCGAGGCCCATTGCAAGGATCTGTCCAATATCTCGATCGTGCAGGGCGACGCCCGCCATATCGAGATGGAAAGTTCTGATCTGATGATCAGCTATTACACGATGCAATTCGTGCCGCCACGCTACCGGCAGGAGATGTTCGACAAGATCTATGAGACGCTGAACTGGGGCGGGGCGCTGGTGATGTTTGAAAAGGTCCGGGCGCCGGATGCGCGTTTTCAGGATCTGATCATGCAGCTTTACAATGATTTCAAGATCAACAACGGTTTTTCGGGCGAAGAGATTGTCGAGAAATCGCGCAGCCTGAAGGGTGTGATGGAACCTTTCTCGACCCAGGGCAATCTCGACCTTTTGTCGCGCGCCGGGTTCAAGGATGTGGTGACGATCCAGAAATACCTTTGTTTCGAGGGTTTTCTGGCGATCAAGTGACGAGCGGTTCGGCCGCAGCGCGCGGGGGTAACTGACCTGTCACATTGAAAAAACGGCGAAGCCCCCCCGGGTCTTCGCCGTTTTTGCTGCTTTCGCGGGATTGTGCCGGGTCAGGCGGGTTTGACGGCGCGGACCAGTACCAGCATTTCGAAATTCGGGTCGTGCAGATCCAGTTCGGACTTGTCGATTTCCGAGGCGCCCAGCCCATGCAGGTTACAGATACAGGTAAAGACATTACCGACCGTTGAAACCGCGACATTCTCACGCGGGAAATGCGCGTGAAACAGCCGGCGTTTCGATTGGGTGGTGAAATGCCAATATTCGCCCCAGTCATCGACGCCTTCGCGCCGCGCCACGCGGGTCATGCCGTGCGAGGTGCACAGGACGACCCCGCCGGGCTTGAGGATGCGAAAGAGCGTGGCGATGGCCTTGTCGACCTCGAAGATCATTTGCAGGGTCTGGGTGATGATGATGCAGTCAAAGCTGTTGTCGGGGATATGTGGCGCATCGGTCAGGTCGGCGACGATGGTGGCGTGGGGGTTGCCCTCGACATAGTTCAGCACATCTTCGCGGGTGACGCCGGTGCCGAACTTGCGGATATAGGTCGGATCGCCCATTTCCAGCACCCGACCCTTGATGTCGGCGCCGTGTTTGGCGAGGAATTCCTCTATATAGTAGCGTTCGATGGTCAGCAGGTCGCGGTCCTTGCCAAAGATCGCACTGATGGGCGAGAGCCGGCGCAGGCCGCCGAAATTGACCGAGCCGACCGGTACCGACTGCAGTTTGAAGCGGCGTTGCTGGGCGCGGATCCAGTCGCGGGTGCTGGCGGGCAAAACCAGCGTTGCGGCGTCGCGGATCAGTTTTTCCAAGCGGGCGGCGGGGGTCATGGTGCGATCCTTAAGGGGGGTTAGCCTGGTTTTCAGGCCTCGGCTTCATCGGCAATACGGGCAAGGTAGCGGCCATATTGGGTCTTGAGATAGGGTTTGGCGAGATCGCGCAGGTGCGCGCTGTCTATCCAGCCGTTTTCAAAGGCGATCTCTTCGGGGCAGCCGACCTTGAGGTTTTGGCGTTCCTCTATCGTGCGGATGAATTCGGCGGCCTCCAGCAGGCTTTCATGGGTGCCGGTGTCGAGCCAGGCGAAACCGCGGCCCAGACGTTCGACATTGAGCATGTTCTCCTCGCGGTAGCTGTTGAGAAGATCGGTAATCTCCAGCTCGCCCCGGGCAGAGGGTTTTATCGCGCGGGCGCGGCGTGGTGCGTCGCCGTCGAGGAAATAGATGCCGGTGACGGCATAGGCGCTTTTCGGTTTTTGCGGCTTTTCGACGATCGACAGGACGCGCCCTTCGCGATCGAATTCGACAACGCCGTAGCGTTCGGGATCGGACACGCGATAGCCAAAGACCGTGCCGCCGCTGTCGCGGCCGTCGGCGAGGTGCAGACGGTTTGAAAGGCCTTCGCCGAAAAAGACATTGTCGCCAAGGACCATGGCCGATGGGGCGCCCGCCAGAAATTCCTCGGCCAGAAGATAGGCCTGTGCCAGCCCGTCGGGGGACGGTTGCACGATATAGTCAAAGCGCATGCCCCAGGCGCTGCCGTCGCCCAAAAGGGCCTGGAATTGCGGCAGGTCGCGCGGGGTGGAGATGACCGCGACTTCGCGGATGCCGGTCAGCATCAGGGCCGAAAGCGGATAGTAGATCATCGGCTTGTCATAAAGCGGCAGCATCTGTTTGGAGACAGAATGGGTAATCGGGTAAAGCCTTGTGCCCGATCCGCCGGCAAGGATGATGCCTTTGCGGCCTGTTCTGGTCATGATGATTTCTCCAGTTCCTCGATGACCGCCCGGAGGCCTTTGCGCCAGTCGGGCTGTTCGATGTTGTAGGCCGCCCTGATCCGCGCGCAGTCGAGTGCGGAATTGGCCGGGCGTCTGGCCGGTGTGGGGAAGGCCGATGTGGCGATGCGGGACACGGCGGGTTTGCGGGGCAGGGCGGCTGCGGCAAAGATCGCCTCGGCAAAGTCGGCCCAGCTGACCGTCGGGCTGCCGGCGAAATGGAAGATACCGCTTTGGCCCCTGCCATCGTGAAAGGCGCGGGAGATGGTCCAGAGCGCATCGGCGATGGCGGCTGCGGGCGTGGGCCCGCCCTGCTGGTCATCGACGATGCCCAGCGTTTCCCGATCTGCGCCGAGGCGCAGCATGGTCTTGACGAAATTCTTGCCATGGGCCGAAAAGACCCATGCGGTGCGCAGGATTACATGCGGGCCAGCGGCGGCGGTGATCTGCCTTTCCCCTTCCAGCTTCGTCGCGCCATAGGCGCCGAGGGGGGAAACCTCATCCGCCTCGGTCCAGGGGCGGGTGCCGCTGCCATCAAAGACATAATCGGTCGAGACATGCAAAAAGGGCAGGCCGCGCAAGGCGGCGGCGCGGGCCATGGCGCCCGGTGCATCGGCATTGACCGTCTTGGCGGTCGCGTGGTCGCTTTCCGCCTGATCGACGGCGGTATAGGCGGCGGCGTTTATCACCAGATCGGCATCCGTCGCCGCGATGGCCGCCGCGCAGGCGGCCGGATCGGTCAGGTCGGCGCGGTCGCGGCCCAACGCCTCGACCGTCACGCCCAGAGGAGCGCGGCGGGCGAGTTCGATGGCCAGCTGGCCGGTTGTGCCGAAGATCAGCGCCTTCATGCCGTTCCCAGCCTTTTGCCGACGCCGTCGCGTTCCTGCAGCGCGCGCCACCAGTCTTCGTGGTCGAGGAACCATTGCACGGTCCGCTCCAGCCCTTCGTCGAGCGTTACCGAGGGACGCCAGCCAAGTTCGGTGCGGATGCGCGCCGGGTCGATGGCATAACGCTGATCATGGCCGGGGCGGTCGGCGACGAAGGTGATCTGTTCGCCGTAGGGACGGTTGCCGGGGCGCTTGCGGTCGAGAATGGCGCAGATTTTCGTGACCAGTTCGAGGTTTGTCGCCTCATTCTCTCCACCAATATTGTAGCTGCGGCCAAGGGCACCCTTTTGAACGACGGTCAAAAGCGCATCGGCGTGGTCCTCGACGTAAAGCCAGTCGCGGATATTGTCGCCCTTGCCATAGATCGGGATCGGCGCGCCGGAGAGCGCCTTGAGAATGACCACGGGGATCAGCTTTTCAGGAAAGTGATAGGGCCCGTAATTGTTGGAGCAGTTGGTCAGCACCACAGGCAGGCCGTAGGTCTCAAACCAGGCGCGGACCAGATGATCGGAAGACGCCTTGGAGGCCGAATAGGGCGAGCGGGGGTCATAGGGCGTGTCTTCGGTGAATT
>JBARVM010000140.1:0-3681 GCA_049646265.1 Paracoccaceae bacterium | reverse complement strand
TGATCGGCGCCGGGCAGATTGGCGGTACACTCGCCCACCTCGCCGCGATGAAAGAATTGGGCGACGTCGTGCTTTTCGACATTGCCGAAGGTGTTCCGCAGGGCAAGGCGCTTGATATTGCGCAATCCGGCCCGGCCGAAGGGTTCGACGCCGCGATGAAGGGCACCAATGATTATGCCGATATTGCCGGGGCCGATGTCTGTATCGTCACCGCTGGCGTGGCGCGCAAGCCGGGGATGAGCCGTGACGACCTCCTCGGCATCAACCTCAAGGTGATGAAATCGGTCGGCGAAGGCATCAAGACCCATGCACCGGGCGCTTTCGTGATCTGCATCACCAACCCGCTGGACGCGATGGTCTGGGCGCTGCGTGAATTTTCCGGTCTGCCGCACAATATGGTGGTCGGCATGGCGGGGGTGCTGGATTCGGCGCGCTTCCGGCATTTCCTCAGCCTCGAATTCAACGTCTCCATGCGCGATGTGACGGCCTTTGTGCTTGGCGGCCATGGCGATACGATGGTGCCGCTGGCGCGTTATTCCACCGTGGGCGGTATTCCCCTGCCCGATCTGGTGACGATGGGCTGGACCACGCAGGAAAAGCTTGACGCGATCATCCAGCGCACCCGCGACGGCGGCGCCGAGATTGTCGGGCTGCTCAAGACCGGTTCGGCCTTTTACGCGCCCGCCACCAGCGCCATCGAGATGGCCGAGGCCTTCCTCAAGGATCAAAAGCGCCTGCTGCCCTGTGCCGCCTATGTCAAAGGCGCGCTCGGGCTTGACGGGATCTATGTCGGCGTGCCGACCATCATCGGCGCGGGCGGGATCGAACGGGTGGTCGATATCCGTATGAACGCCGCCGAACAGGCGATGTTCGACAAGTCGGTGGATGCGGTCAAAGGCTTGCTCGCCGCCTGCAAGGCCATCGACCCGTCGCTGAACTGACCGACCCCTATCTGACGCAACATGGGGCCTGCCCGCCAGACCGGCGCGGCAGGCCTTTTGCTGCGGCCCATACTGCCTTGGCCCAGACGCGCAATCGCGCTAGGCAGGGCGGCAGACGGATCAAACCGGATGGCCCGATGACCAAACCCCTCTCCCCCTACCTTGCGCCGGGTTTCTACCAGACCGCACTGGCGCGCGGGCGGCATCGCGATATTGTCGGGGGGCGCTGGGATGAAACCGGCAGGCTGCAACTCCAGCTGCTGCAAAAGGCGGGGCTGCGGCCCGAACATCAGCTTCTCGATATCGGCTGCGGCAGCCTGCGGCTTGGCTGCAAGGCCGTGCCCTATCTGGCGCCCGGCCATTATTGGGGCACCGACCAGTCCGGCGAACTGATGCACCACGGCCTTGCCGCCGAATTGCCGGGCAGCGACCGGCTTTCTGCCGCGCAGCTGGTCGAGGATGCCGAGTTTGCCTTTCCCGGCATACCGCCGACCATCCAGTTTGCCATCGCCTTTGCCGTCTTTACCCACCTGCCCCTCGACTATCTGCATCGGGCGCTGACCTCGGCCCGCCACCGCTTTCCTTCACTGCAGATGCTGCTTTTCACCTGCTTTCTGGCCCCCTCGCCGTCCGATGCCGCCAAGGCCTGCCGCCAGCCCGACGGTGTTGTCACCCACCCCCACAGGCCGCCCTATCATTTCATCGCGGACGCGGTCGAAACCCTCTGCGCCGCGGCCGGTTTCGCGGCCGAGCGGCAACCCGACCGCTTGCCCCGCGGCCAGATTCTCTTTCACGCACGCCCAACCTCTGGCTGAACGACCCCGCTCAGGATTTTGTGATCACTTAATTAATTGCCGTGATCACAAATGTGATTTTCTCGGCCAGCCAAGGCGATTTTCGCCATTTATGATTTTGACAGACCTGATTGCTATGCCATGAGGCTGTTACCCTCATTCAGCATCGGGATCTGCCAATGAACATCCACGAATATCAGGCCAAAGAGCTTTTGCGCGGCTATGGGGCGCCCGTTTCGGACGGGCGCGTGGTTCTCAAGGCCGAAGATGCCAAAACCGCAGCCGGCGCGCTTGACGGGCCGATCTGGGTGGTGAAATCGCAAATCCATGCCGGCGGGCGCGGCAAGGGCAGCTTCAAGGAACCCGAGGCCGGCGAAAAGGGCGGCGTCCGCATCGCCCGTTCGGTGGAAGAGGCCGCGACAATGGCCCGCCAGATGCTGGGCCGCACCCTTGTCACCCATCAGACCGGCCCGGTCGGCAAGCAGGTCAACCGTATCTATATCGAGGATGGCAGCGATATCGAACGGGAACTCTATCTGGCTTTGCTGGTCGATCGCCAGACAAGCCGCATTTCCTTTGTCTGCTCGACCGAGGGCGGCATGAATATCGAAGAGGTGGCGCAAGACACGCCCGACAAGATCCTGTCCTTCAGCGTCGATCCCGCCTCTGGCCTGTCGGATTTCCACGGCCGCCGCGTCGCCTTTGCGCTGGGCATGGAAGGCGCGCAGGTCAAGCAATGCGTACAGCTGATCCGCACCCTTTACCGCGCCTTCGTGGAAAAGGATATGGAGATGCTGGAAATCAACCCGCTGGTGGTGACCAAGGGCGGCGCGATCAAATGCCTTGACGCCAAGATCAGCTTTGACGGCAACGCCATCTTCCGCCACCCCGATGTCGCGGCACTGCGCGACGAGACGGAAGAGGATGCAAAGGAGCTTGCCGCCTCCAAATTCGATCTGAACTACATTGCACTGGATGGAGAGATCGGCTGCATGGTCAACGGCGCGGGCCTTGCCATGGCGACGATGGACATCATCAAGCTCTACGGCGCCGAACCCGCCAACTTCCTCGACGTCGGCGGTGGCGCGACGAAGGAAAAGGTGACCGAGGCTTTCAAGATCATCACCTCGGACCCCAACGTCAAAGGCATCCTCGTCAATATCTTCGGCGGCATCATGCGCTGCGACGTCATCGCCGAGGGCGTGATCGCGGCGGTGAAGGAAGTGGGCCTAAAAGTGCCGCTCGTCGTCCGGCTGGAAGGCACGAATGTCGAGAAGGGTAAGGAGATCATCAACAACTCCGGCCTCGACGTCATCGCGGCCGATAATCTCGACGATGCTGCGCAAAAGATCGTGAAGGCGGTGAAGGGGTGAGGATGCGCTTGTCCTCGCTCCTTGCCGTCGTGGTCGTGGTTGGTCTCGGGGCTCCGGCCTCGGCCCAGTCCACGAACACGGGCCTTCTGAAGGCCTTCCAGAAAACATGCCTGGACAACGCGCCCGCGTTCGACAGTGCCGCAATTGAAGCGGCGGCACAGAAGGCCGTGATGAACGGCATCGACGCCACCGCTTCGGCCACGGCCAGCTGGGCGCCCGGCAAGTCTTGCAAGATCCTCGCCCGGATCGGAAGCGCGATGGCCGCCCCCGTGGGCTTCGAGGTTGCGGACCCGATCGTGTCGCGCTTCGTGCAACGGATGGGCGGCGGCACGCTCGAATTCCGCAAGGCAAAGCGGCGGGACAAAGTATTCCACTACCGGATGAAAACGCCCGCCGGTCGCTTCGATATCGAGTTTCGCACCGACGGTGCGAACCAGAATTTCAACGTTTCAAAACTCTGAAGGAGTTGCTCGTCATGGCAGTCCTCGTCAACGAAAACACCAAAGTCATCTGCCAGGGCCTCACCGGCTCGCAGGGCACATTCCACACCGAACAGGCCGTGGCCTACGGCAC
>JBARVM010000139.1:0-3974 GCA_049646265.1 Paracoccaceae bacterium | reverse complement strand
AGACAGGACTCCTTGCGGTGTCCGACTGTGCTAGCGCCTATCTGATCGAAATAAAAGTCAGTACTGTTGACGTTTATTCTGTTTTCTTTCCCCTCACTCAAAAAATGGCAGCGGAAAGGTGCTTTTTTAGGTCAATATATGTTACCTAACTACCAACGCCGGCCAGCAGGGCCAGCCAGGCGACGGTGCCGACAATGATTCTCCACCAGCCGAAAAGCGCAAATCCGTGGCGGCTGATATAGCCAAGCACCCAGCGCACGACGATCAGGGCGATGATCAGGGCGGCGACAAAACCGACGGCGATTTCGCCCAGTGCGCTGGCGTCCAGCACATCGCGGTTCTTGTACAGATCATAGGCAAAAGCGGCGCCCATGGTCGGCATGGACAGGAAGAAGGAAAATTCCGCCGCGGTGCGTTTGTCGGCCCCCAGAAGGACCGCGCCAACGATGGTCGAGCCGGAGCGGGAAACACCGGGCACCAGCGCCAGACATTGCGCAAGGCCAATGCCCAGCGCCACTTTCAAGGGAAGCCTGTCCGCCTCGTGCAGGGTCGGGCGGAGCGGCAGCCGGTCAACGATCAGCAGCACGACGCCGCCGATGATCAGCGTGCTGGCGATCAGGCGCGGGCTTTCGAACAGCACGGTCTTGATAAAGTCATGCGCCAGAAGGCCGACGGCGGCGGCAGGCAGGAAGGCAAGGATGATCGCCAAAAGAAACTGCCGTTCACGCGGATCATCCCGCAACCCGCCGACCAGTCGCGTCAGGCGGATCGAATAGGCGCCGAAAAGGGCCAGGATCGCGCCAAGCTGGATCACCACCTCGAACGTCTTGCCGGCACTTTCGAATTTCAGGAAATGCCCGGCCAGAAGGATATGTCCGGTCGAGGAGACGGGCAGAAACTCTGTCAGCCCCTCAAGGATGCCCAGAAAGAGCGCGTCAAGCATATTGCCCGCCATGGCGAATACTCCCTAGCCCGACGCTGCGGACTTCAGCCGTGTTTTTGCAGATTCTTGGCCGAGGCCTTGATCGCCTCGTACTGACCCGACGGGCGGAAACGCCAGAGATAGTCGGGCAGGACCGCCGCCATGGCCACCGGCGCAATGCCGAGTTCGGCAAAGCCCCTGGCACCGGCAGAAACGACATTGTCGCGGCGCAGGCTTTGCACCTGATCGCGGGTCAGGATGCGGTTGGAAATCGGGCCAAGCGTCAGGGCAGACCCGATGTCGAACGCGCCGCCCAGCATCCCCGCCATCCAGAAGGGCAGGTTGACGATCATCCGGCGGCGGCGAATGACGCCAAGCATCCGTTGCATCAGGTTGCGGAAACTTTCAACATCGGGGCCGCCCAGTTCGTAGGTGCCGGGGGCTGCCTGACCAAGCGCGCCCTTGACGGCGGCAAGGGCCACATCCTCGACATGGACGGGTTGAAAGAGTGTGCTGGCGCCGGTGATCGGCAGGATCGGGCCCAAACGGCTTTGCGCGGCGAAACGGTTGAAGAAACCGTCTCCGGCACCAAACATCACCGAGGGGCGCAGGATGACCGCGGCGGGATAGGCGGCAAGCACCGCTGCCTCCCCCTCGGCCTTGGAACGTTGATAGGCGCTGGGCGAGGTGGCGTCGGCACCGATGGCCGAGATATGCACCAGCGCACCCACGCCAAGGCGCGTTGCCGTCGCCGCAATGCGCGCCGCGCCCCGGTGCTGCACCGCGTCAAAGGCATTCTTGCCGCCCCGATCAAAGGTGCCCACACAGTTGATCACCGCATCCGCCCCCGCCATCGCCGCCGCCACCGAGGCATCATCGCGGATATTGCAGAAAACCGGTTCGACCTGACCGACGGCGCCGTAAGGTTTGACAAAGATCGCCTGATTGGGATGGCGGCAGGCAACGCGCACGCGCCAGCCTTCACGGGCCATGAGCCGGGCAATCTGACGGCCAACGAAACCTGAACCGCCGTATATGGTCACGAGTTTGGTCATGGGCAAATTCCCTTTCAACATTGAACGGGGTTTAGCGCCCCTCCCCCCCTCAGACAAGGCCAATCGCGTCCGGGTGGATAACATGGGGGGCGCGGATGCCGGTCAGTGAAAGACCACCACCGCAAGAATGATGACCGTCATCACCATCGCCAAAACCGTCAGCGTGAGCCGGCGCATCAGACCCGGATTGGGCGGGCGGCGTCCGGCGGCCACCTCTGCCCGAAGCCAGGTCATGATCAGGATCAGGCCAAGTACCAGCGTGGCTAGGAGAAGCTTGACGGAAAAGAGCGCGCCGCCGCTGGCAAAGGCGCCGCTGATCAGCGCCAGTGGCAGGCCGCTCGCCCACAAAAGCAGGATCGCCGCCAACCCCATCCGCGCCAGCGCGGCCATCGCCTGTGCAACGATCGGCGGCGGCGGCGCGGCGGCGGCGATCACCCGCCTGAGCAGCACGGCATTGCCGACAGAGGCGGCGCCGGCCAGCAAAAGGCTGATCAGATGGATGGATTTCAGAATTTCGAACATGCGTGCGCCCCTTTTCGCAACCATGCGCCGGAACCCGCGACAAGAGAAGCGTAATCGCGCCCGCCCGGCGGCAATCAGTCGAAGGAATCGCATTGACAGTATTCGGACGTCCCATTACATCGCCCTACACATCATCAGCCCAGATGGCGGAATTGGTAGACGCGCACGGTTCAGGTCCGTGTGCCGCAAGGCGTGGAGGTTCGAGTCCTCTTCTGGGCACCAATATCCAAAGAAAAGCCCTGCAATCGTAAATGGTTGCTGGGCTTTTGATTTCTTAATCCCCCTTTCTATCCCCCTTTTGCGCCGCCTTGGAGTTCGTTTCTTGGTACATGGCGCTGGGCTACGTCTGACCGCTGACTCGGTGCGCGTCGGCAACGGGAATGCCCCCAAGAATGCGGGCGCAGCCTTTTTGGGTACTACAAAAAGCAAAAACCTCAGTGATGATTTATCCCTCATCTCGGCACTACGCGCCTAAGACGCTTGATGGGAGCACAAAACTGCTACACGTTGTAGGGGAAGGCATTCTACTTGAGGAGTGTCGGTTAAAGGAGCAGAGCTATGACAAAACCGACCCTGACTTCATACGCAATAGCGGCGCTTTTATCCTGCGCTCCGATGGCGATTTCCGCAGAAAACCTGATCGAAGACAAAACATGGGCTGATGCAGAAGGATGTCGAGTTTTGGCTGGAGGATTTCGGGGGCAGGCGTTCACGATCCTAAGCCGCAATGAAATTCGGTTTTGGGAAATCAACTGCACTGTGGTCGACACGATGCATGTGGACGGGAAATCGCTTCGGATTGAGACGACATGTGAGGACGGCGAGCAAATGAATGCCCAGGTATTCTATATGGGTGGCAGAATCGGGCAGCCAATCCGACTGACAAATGAGGCTGGGGACTGGGAAGCGCTTTTGAGTGAGTGTTGAGGGGCACAGAGGGGCACCAGAATTCTGAAAGCCGCACAACTGGATCGTTGCGCGGCTTTTTTCTTGTGCGGTCCAAGACAAAGGCCCGCGGCTGCGATGCCACGGGCCGTTGGGAAAGCTGGCGCCCCGACTTGTCGCGGGGCGCGCTTTTTATGTTAGTTGGTGGCGGTTGCCGCAGCAAGGCTGTCGGCGATGATCGCATACCACTCGCCACTTTCACGCATCTCGTTCAGGCCCTTGTTGAGCATGGCGAGATAGACGCGACCGCGCGGGTTGGTCTTGTGCGTCACAAAGTGGATCGTCTGCAGCTTGGAGAGGTTCGGGTTCGGTTGCACGATGCCTGCTGCTTCCGGTACTTCGGCTACCGATGCGCCACCGGTCTCGATGTCGAGCGACGCCATATCAACTTCGCCCTTGACCAGCGCCTCGACACATTCGCGTGCGGTCGGGGGTTGAACGAGGGTGATCACCGGCTCCACCAGACCCTCGCCGGTCAGGTCGCTGAGCGACCAGCCTTCGGGACGGCAAACCCGCGCACCGGCGTAGTC
>JBARVM010000138.1:0-1962 GCA_049646265.1 Paracoccaceae bacterium | reverse complement strand
CATTGTCGAGACCGGCTCGCTTGTACGGGCCTCCGAAAAGCTTAACGTGACGCAATCGACGGTGACGGCGCGGCTGCGCGGGCTTGAGGATGAGCTTGGTCAAACCTTGCTCAACCGCCAGAAATCCGGTGCGACGTTGACGCCCGCAGGCACCAAACTTCTGCGCTATGCCGAGATCATGACCGGCCTCTGGCGCCAGGCGCGGCAGGAAACCTCGCTGCCCGAGGGCACGACATCAGTCTGTAATTTCGGCTGCCATGTCGATCTCTGGCCCGGTCCCGGCCGCAGCTTTTTCGAGGCAGTTAACCGTCTGAGCCCCACGATGGCGCTTTCTGCCAGTCAGGGAGAGCATGAGGCACTGGAACGGCAGCTTGGTTCGGGCCTTGTCGATGTGGCGATGACCTATCGTCCCTCGGTCCATGGCAACCGCACCATCCATGCGCTGAAGCCCGAACGGCTGGTCCTTTACGCCACCCGGCCCGACAACCCGATCCGTTTCACGCCGGACTATATCTATGTCGATCTGGGCGAGGAATACCGTGACCAGCACGCGGCGGCCTATGCCGATGCCGGTATCTCGCGCGTCAGTTTCGACAGCGCGATCTGGGCCATGGAGTTTCTGATCGAAAACGGCGGCTCTGCCTATCTGCCCGAACGGCTGGCCCAGCCCCATCTTGCCAGCGGCAGGCTTTTTGCCATCGACATCGCCCCGGTCTTTTCCCGCAACACCTATCTTGTGGTAAATGATCAGGCCGCGGCAGGATGGCACTGGCTGCCTGACCTTGTCCGCGCGCTGACGGAATAGGGCGGGTCCGCCCGATCGGTCCAACCGCTATCGGCCAGCCACCCTCACCCCCACAGTTTCGAAAAAATCAAATCAATATTTTCGAATTAACAGTACAAAATAATTCAGTTTGCAATCGGCCTCCGCCCCGCAATACTCGGCATATGACATGTGTGGCGAGGGCCGCAACCATAGAAGATAGGGCTATCCTGCTTGGTACCAGCGGGATTTGCGGCCAGTCAAAGGGCGAGATAGCGCGGGGGTCTGCACTGGTACTGGATAAGTCCAGATACCTTGCTTTTATGACGCCAAATCACGAAATTTCTAGGCCAAAGGGCTGCGAGTTCCTACGCTGCCCGCAACAAAGATAAAAACATCAACAACAGAGAGGAATGAAAATATGAGCTACAACAAACTTCTGGGAAGCACCATTTTCGGTTCGGCGATGATGATGGGCTCGGTCGTGATGGCCGCTGATATTGTGATCGGTGTGCCGAACTGGCCGTCCGTCAATGCGGAAGCGAACATTCTCAAGGTCATCATCGAAGACAATCTCGGGCTTGAGGTCGAGCTGCAAAGCGGTACCAACCCGATCATTTTCGAGGCGATGGACAGCGGTGCCATGCATCTGCATCCCGAAGCATGGTTGCCGAACCAGCAGGGGCTTTATGACAAATTCGTCACGGACAAAGGAACTGTCACGCAGAACCCGAACGGGGTCGAGGCCTTTCAGGGCATGTGTGTCGATCAGGCGACGGCCGATGCGCATGACATCCGCTCGATCGACGATCTGACCCGCCCCGAGATTGCCGCGATCTTCGATACCGATGGCAATGGCAAGGGCGAAGTCTGGATCGGCGCGCCGGGCTGGGCTTCGACCAATGTCGAACAGATCCGGGCCAAATCCTATGGCTATGACCAGACGATGGAACTGACCCAGAGCGATGAAACCATCGCCTATGCCGGTCTTGATGTTGCCATTGAAGCGGGCAAGCCCTGGGTCGGTTTCTGCTACACGCCGCACTATGTCTTTGCGCTGCATGACCTTCAGGTGCTGGAAGAGCCGGCCTATGACGCGTCCAAGTGGAACGTGAAGCAGCCGGACGAAGATCCGAACTGGCTGGAGAATTCCGAAGCCGGAACGGCCTGGGATTCCGCCTATCTTCACATGATGTACC
>JBARVM010000137.1:0-7249 GCA_049646265.1 Paracoccaceae bacterium | reverse complement strand
GACGGAGGGATCAGAATGCCAAGGCTCGACCCGCCCTGAATGACCCCGGAAATCATCAGCTTGTCATAGTTGCGCTTGACCAGTTCCGGCAGCGCGATGGTGGCGCCAATGGCCATGCCCGCGACCGAAAGCCCGTTCATCGCCGAGATCATCACCATCAGCAGGATGGTTCCAACGGCCAGCCCGCCGGGCAAGGGCCCGAACCAGACGTGAAACATCTTGTAAAGGTCTTCGGCCAGACGGCTTTCGCTCATCACATAGCCCATGAAGACAAACATTGGCAGGGTGAGGAGCGTGTTCCACTTCATCAGCTTCATCACCGATGAAAAGCCCATGTCCGACCCGCCGGGCCCCCAAAGCAGCATCGCCGCCACCACGGCAACAAAACCGATGGCGCCAAAGACCCGCTGGCCGGTGATCATCATCAGCAGCATGGTCGAGAACATCAGGATCGCGATCCATTCGTAGGACATCAGATTTCCTCTCCGCGCAGGACCGCGACGTCACGGATCAGATGGACAATGGCCTGAAGGATCATCAGGACGAAACTTATGCAGACCACGACCTTGATCGGCCAGAGATAGGGCCGCCAGCCGGTCGGCGCGCGTTCCCATGTGTCAAAGGAATAAAGCGTGCTGCCAAAGGCGCCGTACAGCATGACCCCAAGATAGAAGATCAGCGCAAAAACCGTGACCGCATCCCACAGCGCCTGCGTACGTGGCCGCATGCGGGCATAAAGCAGATCCATCCGGACATTGGTGCCCAGTTGAAAGGTGTAGGGGGCGCCCAACATGTAATAGGCAACAAGCGTGAACTGCGCCATTTCCAAGGTCCAGATTGCCGGCACGCGGATCACCTTGGTGAGCGAGGACCAGAGCAGGATCGCCATCATCACGAACAACAGATACATGGCGGCGCGTCCGATACGGAAATTCAGCGCCTCGACAAAGCGGACATAGGCTTTGGTCCAGTTGGGCATGTCAGACAATCACCTTTCTTGCCGCGGGCTTCCCGATCGCCGTCAGGGCGCTTTGCAGGACCGGCGCCAACCGGTCGGCCATGTCGGCCTCTGCCTCTGGCGTCGCCAAAAGATCATTGCGTATTTCCAGCATCACGTTAGCCAGCCCATAGGGCGTGGCTTGAAGCCGCAGCGTGTGGGTCACGCCGTCCTGTGCCGAATAGGGGGCGTTCAGCGCGGTTTTCAGCGCTGTCATGGCCTGCGCCGCCGCGACGATATGATTGGCCAGTGTCGGATCGGCATCATGAATGACCCCAAACTCCACCGCGCGGGTCTGGCCGAAATAGACCGGAGTAAAGCTGTGGATGGTGATCAGCGTCGGCGGGCGACCAATCGCCATGCGCCGGGCAATCTCGGCATGCAAATGGGCGTGAAAGGGCAGATAGATCGATTCGGTCCGCGCCAGCCGTTCGGCCGGACCCAGATTGGCATTGCCGGGGATGTCAAAGACCTCGCTTTTCGCGGGCATGGCGCCGGTGGCATGGGGCGGGCGGTTCAGGTCATAGACAAGCCGCGAAACCGTGGCATGTATCAGCGCGCAATCCAGACGATTCACGAGGGCACGCGACAGGCCAAGCGCGCCCGGATCCCAGGCGATATGCGCCTGCCGCGCCGCCGCACTCAGCCCGAGGGTTCCGAAAGCGGGCGGCAGATGGTTCGAGGCATGCTCGCAGACCAAAAGCACATCGCTTTCGCCCGATGCATTTTCGGTGACGGCAATATCCAGCCTATCCCTGTCCGCAGTAGCCATCGTCGGTACAACCCCCATCTGCTGACAGGTTGTGAGTCCTGATCGCATCTGTCAAGAAAATTTCTTGGTATCTTTCCCTGAAACTTTTGTTACTGTTTGAGGCGAGCACCCAAAGCCGGGGGAGGATGCGAAATGGTGACGCGGAAACCGACACCGGGCCTGCAGACAGTCGAGCAGCAGATCAAGGCCGCCTTTGACGGCTTGACGCCAACTGAACGGCAGCTTGCCAGCCATATCATGCGCAATTACCCGGTCGCCGCACTCGGCTCCATCACTGCGCTGGCCAAGGGGGCAGAGGTTTCGACGCCCACGGTGGTTCGGCTGGCGCAAAAGTTGGGGTTCAAGGGCTATCCCGATTTCCAGTCCCATGTGCGCACCGAGGTCGAGGAACGGCTTGTCTCGCCCCTCGCCAAACATGACCGTTGGGCGGGCGGGGTGCCGCAGACCCATATGCTCAACCGCTTTGCCGATGCGGTCGTCGGCAATCTGCAGGCGACATTGGCGCAGGTCGATCACGCCGACTTCGACGCCATTGCCCGGTTGATGTCAGACCCCGATCGCAAGCTCTTTGCCATGGGCGGGCGCATCACCCATTCGGTCGCCGACCATTTCGTCACCTTGATGCGGGTGGTGCGGCCCGGTGTGACCCTGCTGTCGGAACAATCCAGCGCATGGCCGCCCGCCCTGATCGACATGAAAAAGGGCGATGTCCTGCTGGCCTTCGATATCCGCCGCTATGAAAATTCGGTACTGCAGCTCGTCGAACTTGCCGCTGAACAGGGGGTAGAGGTGGTGCTGATCACCGACCAGTGGGTCTCGCCTGCCGCGACCTTTGCCCGTTACCGCCTGTCTGCCCAGGTAGAGGCGCCGTCTGCACGGGACTCGACGGTGGCGATTCTGGTGCTGGTGGAAACGCTGCTGGCCTCGGTCGAGAACCTGACCTGGGACGATACCCAAAGCCGCATGCGACGGCTGGAGGATCTTTACGCCCGCTCGCGGTTCTTCCGCCGGGGCAAATAGGCCGCCTGTACGCCGGTTGCGGCATTCAGCACCAGCGACGCCAGCAGGAGACCCCCGCCGACAAAGGTTTCGAAAGCCACCTGCTCGTTCCAGAAAAGCCAGACCCAGACCGGCGCCAACAACACTTCAAGCAGCGCCAGAAGCCCCGCCTCCGCGGCGGGCACCGATTTTGTGCCGATGGTGAAAAGGATCATGCCCCCGACAATGGTGCCGGCCCCCATCAGCATCGAAATCGCTGCTGCCTTGAGCGGTATCATCAGGCTTTCATCGCGCAGATAAACCGCAAAAAGCGCCACAAGAATGGTGATGGCGCCGCCAAACCCGACCGAAGGCATCATGTCCGACAGGCGCGCGCGGCGCAGCGTCAGGGTAAAGATGGAAAAGCCGGTCGCGGACATAAGGGCGGCAGCCTCGCCCAGGCCATGACCAATTTCCAGCCCGCTGCGCACCATGATGAAGATGCCAATAGCGGCAATGGCTATGGCAAGCCATGTCAGCAGCCGCACCGCCTCGCCCAGCACCGGGCCGGCAAGGGCAGCGGTGATCAGGGGTGCGGCGGCAAAAATGAAGACCGCGTTGGCGATGGTGGTCGCCTGCATGGAATAGACGCCGCCCGCGAAGGCAAAGACAAGGGCCAGGGCGCAGATCGCACTTGGCCAGCCCCTGGCGCGCATCGCCGACAGAGCCCGCCCGCCATGGCTGTAGAGCATCCACAAGGTGATCGCGGGCACCATGCCAAGAGATCGGTAAAACAGCACCGGCCAGGTGCCGACATCGCCGATCATGCGCAACAAAAGGCCATTGAGCGACCAGAGCACACCGGCCATCACGATAAACAGAACGCCCCGCCGGTAATCCAGATCCTGCACGCCCGCACCCCTTGCTTTGGGTCAGGTTCGCGGCCATCGCCGTTGATTACTGTCACGTTGCCGTCACCAAACGGCAACAACTGTCGTTTTTAGCCGACGGCAGCAACAGGCGCGCGCAGCCAGCCTTCGGCAAAACGCAGATCGGCACAGCCGACAAAGCGCCCAAGCCGGGCCAATTCCGCCCTAAGGCGGGCAAGTCGTGCCGGATTTACCCTGTCGGGCTCTTCCGGCCAGAAGGCGGAAACGGCCAGCACGCCCTAGCCACGCAGGCATTTCATGTCGATCCGGCCAATCAGCCTTGTCCCTTCCATCACCGGAAAAACGTAATAGCCAAAGGTGCGCTTCGGCTCTGGCACAAAGACCTCTATCCGGTAGGAAAACCCAAAAAGCCGTTCGGCGCGCTTGCGGTCGCGCAAGGCCGGATCGAAGGGCGACAGAATGCGGACACGCGGTCCGGGCAGGGGGATTGTGGCGGCCTCTTCAACGGCTCCGGGCCGGGCAAATGCCGCGCGCAAACTGCCGTCGGCACCTTCTACCAAAAGTTCCTCGATCTCGCCGCGCGCCAGCGCCGCCGCGGCCCAGCCCTTGGCCTCGTGCGGGGCGATCTTCCCCCAAAAGGCCGCCAGCTCGCCACAGGTGGCAAAACCCAGACGGTCCAGCGCGGCGTTGCAGGCCCAATTGACAACCTCCGCCTCGTCGGGCTGGGCGCAGGGCGGATAGACCCGTTCGGCCAGATCGTAGATCTTGGCGAAACCTTCGCGGCGGGTGATGGCCAATTGCCCGGAACGCCAAAGATATTCCATCGCCGCTTTCGACGGGTGCCAGTCCTACCAGCCGCCATTGTCGCCCCTCGTCTCGTCACCGCGCAACTCGCCGGTGCCCACCGGGCCACCCTGCCTTATCCGGTCCAGAACCCCATCGGTCTTGTGGCGGAACTCGGTGCCCTGCCAGCCTTCCCAGCGATCGGGCAGGCGTCTTTGGTCGCGGCGAAAGCGCAAGGACCAGTAGGGCAGGAATTCTGTCGGAATGATCGAGGCATCATGGGTCCAATGTTCAAAGAGAACCCGGTCACGTTCCAGAAGCGGCTTGAGCGCCGCGGGCCGGTAGGATTGCCGTCGCGACCAAAGGATCATGTGATGGGCGCGCTCCACCGTGTTGATACTGTCGATCTGTACAAAGCCAAGACGCCGGATCAAGGCCAAGAGGTCAGCCCCCTTGGCCGGGCCCTGCGGCGGCTCTATCAGCGCATGCCGGTCCAGAAATAGCCGCCGAGCGGCCGGGTTAGACAGGCGTGGCACCGCCATTCTCAGGCCCCCCAGGTACGTTCCAGAAGCGCCAGCCAGTTTTCCCCGGCGATCTTGGCCAGCAGCTGCTCGTCATAGCCATGCGCTGCAAGCGCCGCCAGAAAATCGGGCAAACCCGCAACATCCCCAAGACTTGCGGGCATTTCAGCCCCGTCGAAGTCCGAGCCAAGCCCGACATGATCTTCGCCAAGATGGGTAATCAGGTGGTCAAGATGGCGCAGCAGCGGGTCCCAGCCGGAAAACGTTGTCCGGCTGCCGTTTTCATTGAGAAAGACCGTGGCAAAGTTCAATCCGACCAAACCACCGCTTTCACGAATGACGGCCAGTTGCCGGTCCGTCAGGTTGCGCGAAGAAGGGGTGACGGCATGGGCATTGGAATGGCTGGCAACCAGAGGCGCGTCGGAAAGGGCGGCAATATCGTCGAAGCCTTTTTCATTCAGATGCGACAGGTCGATCACCATGCGCAGCCGGTTACATTCCCGGATCAGTCTTTTGCCCGCATCGGTCAGGCCCGGCCCATCGTCGGGATCGCCGGGAAAACGGAAAGGCACGCCATGGGCAAAGACATTGTTGCGCGACCAGGTCGGCCCGATTGAGCGCAGGCCAAGCGCGTGCCACTCCTCCAGCACCGTCACCCCCTCGTCAATCGGTTCGGCCCCTTCGATATGCATGACAGCCGCGATCTTGCCCGCCGTAATGGCCGCGCGAATTTCGGCAACCGTCAGACAGACGGCGAGCGTGCCGGTTTCTTCCAATGACCGCAAAAGCGCCGCCATCTCCCGCGCCTGCGCCAGCGCACTGTCAAAGACCAGCGGCGCGGGCATTGGCACCGAAAAGGGCGGATTGGCCATCAGCGCCTGAACCATAGGCCAGTCTGGCTCGTCCGGAGAGGGCGGCGAGGGGACGAAAATCGCAAAAAGCCCGCCGACGAAGCCGCCCGCCTTCATGCGCGGCAGGTCAAGATGGCCGCGGCCGCCATGGCCATTCCAGGTGGCAATTGCCTTATCCGGCGCGCTGACCAGACGAAGCAACAGATCATTATGGCCGTCAAATACCGGTATCATTCCCTGAACCCATGCTGCCAACCTGCAAAGACCTCGCACAGACGTGGCCTATGAGCAAGCCACCGGCTTTCTGTGTCAGCGATGGAAACAGATGGCAATTTCTCCGCTAAAATCGCTGAAAATGACCAATTCACCGCCTTTTTTCGGCCACCACTGCAAACGAGGTTAACAGGAGGGGCACAATTAAGGAGGGCGACATGAAAGCTCTTAGTGCGACACGGCTAACTACAGAGAAAAAAGACAGTAAGGTTCTGAATTTTGAAAAACGCCTTGAAAAAGTTGCATCCTCGCTAAGCCGGCCGAGCGGATTGCGCGCCGCGCCCGCACTTTTCCGGCGCCAGGCATCCTAAGGGGGATGATCAGAACTGAACGGTGACGCCCGGCAGGGCCAGTGCTTTTATCAGATCGCGCACTTCCTGCCGCGCCGCAACGTTCGAGATGTTCAGCTTGTCCACGCCGACGTCGCGCAGGTCGAGCAAGGTCAGCCCGCGCGGGAATAGTTCGCGAAAGATTACCCTTTCCGAAAAGCCGGGTGCCACGCGAAAGCCGATCCGCTTGGAAAGCTGCTCCAACGCCTCCCCAACCTTTTTCTTGTTATGCATCTGCTGCGCGCCAAGTCGGTTGCGCAACACGATCCAGTCAATGGGTTTCAAACCGGCACGGGCGCGCAACTGACGCGCCGCCCAGACCATTTCCGAATAGATCGAAGGGCCTGTCACGCGGCTGGTTTCCGGATCGATCCGCGCCAGAAGGTCGAAGTCGATGAAACTGTCATTCAAGGGCGTGATCAGCGTATCGGCCAGCGAATGGGCGACCTGACTTAACCTTGTGTGGCTGCCAGGACAGTCGATGATGATAAAGTCACAATCTCGTTCCAGCCCGACCACCGCCGCCGAAAGCCGCCGATCCATGGCGTTTTCGCCGGGTTCGAGACCGCTCGTATCCGCTTCAGGCAATTCGCGGTAATCCGGCACCGGCAGGTCAAGCCCCTGCTTGCGCTTGTAGGCCAGGCGATTCTCGATATAGCGACCAAAGCTTTTCTGCCGCAGGTCCAGATCAAGTGCGCCGACCTTATGCCCCATGCGCACCAAAGCTGTCGCGACATGCATCGAGGTGGTGGATTTCCCCGATCCGCCCTTTTCATTGCCGACAACGATAATATGCGCCATGAAATGGTCCTTGATCTTCCGAGACTGAAAAGGCGCGCCGTTTCCGACGCGCCC
>JBARVM010000136.1:0-2348 GCA_049646265.1 Paracoccaceae bacterium | reverse complement strand
GACCGACCCCGTGCATCCGGCAGCCATATTGCTGTTTGCGATAGAGCGCATCCAGTTGATGCCCGCCAAAGGTCAGTTCCTTCAGCGATACGCCAGGTTTGAGCAAGGCCATATTGGTGCTGATATGGTCATGCGCATGCTGCATGGCGCTGATCATCGCCGCACTGGGGCGCGCGTCCCCCACCCACCAGGTTCGTGAAATATCGACGCAAATACCGTAAGAGCCGATAAGATCGGTGTCGAAGGCGACAATCTCGTTCGGCTGGATGATGCGCGGGCCACATTCCTGAAACCAGGGGTTGGTGCGCGGCCCGGATGTCAGAAGCCGCGTCTCGATCCATTCGCCGCCACGCTTGATATTCTCCGCATGTAGGACCGCCCAGACATCGTCTTCCGACATATTGCCGCCCGGCACCCCTTCACGGCAGGCCTTTTCCATCGCCGCCACGGCGGTTTCGCAGGCATGGCTGGCGCAACGCATCGCCAATATCTCGTCCGGGCCCTTGATGGCACGGGTCTTTTCCGTGCACTCCTCGCCCTCCATGATCTCGAACCCCTGCGCCTCCAGCGCGCGAAGCCCGTGCAGCATGATCTTGTCAACGCCAAGCCGCCGGTTTGCGCCCCCATGCGCGGCGATCAGATCCTTGACCTCGGCCGCGAAACGGGTGGCAGCATCGCCCACCTTGTCGCCCCGGTCGAAATAGAAGAAATCGGCGCCCGAGCGCTGTTCGCGCACCAACGGATTGAAATTGGTGAGGAAGGGAGAGTTTTTGTAATCCCAGATCACCATATAGCCATCCGCACAAAGCAAGAGCGCCCGGAACGGATTATGGGTGTTCCAGAGCTGCATGTTGGTGCTGTCGGTCGCATAGCGGATATTGAGCGGGTCGAACATCAAAAGCCCGCCCCAGCCCCGCGCGACGATGGCCTTGGTCAGCCGCGTCCAGCGATAGCTGCGCATCTCTTCAAGGTTGGGCAGGTGCAGCCCCGCCGCCTCCCATTCGCCAAAGGCCAGTTGGGTCGGGCCGATCTCGATCCGGTCATTATCGTTCGGGCTGCCATCGCCAAGGCTGCGCCCCCGGTTGGGATCGATCTTGCGGCGGTCTGCATAATGATCATTCATCTTGGCCACTCCCCATTTCCGCCAGCATGGGCCGCAGCTTCTGGCCTCGCATCGCCAATTACGACGCCGGGTCGGTCATTTTGCGCCATGGAGGCCAGGCATTGGCGCCTTTCAGTTCCGTTTGGCCCTGATCTGCCTTGCAAATTGCCGCGTCGCCCGGCCTGATGGCGGGATTAATCCTTGCCCATGGGGGGGCGATGCAACCGATCCTGCAATCTCATCTGCCATTCGCGCCCTGGGCCGATCCTTTGGCGCGGAAACTGCCGGGGATCCGGCCGGTCGACCTGTCGGAATGGATCCTGCCTGACGATGCTTACGCCGCACAGATGGCGCTGCGCGACAGGCTTGTCGCTGAAAAGCCAGAGGCGGTCTTGCGACTTGATCCGGCGGCGCGCCCGGCAGCGGCGGAGCTTCTGGCGCTCTTGACCGCGACCTTGGCCGAAAGCCCCGGCCATCGGCTGCGCCCCGACCATCTTTGCCGCCCTGATGGGGGTGAGGTGCCGCTGGATGGCAGCGACCCGATGCGGGCGATCGCCCGGCTTTGTCAGGATGATTTCTGCATTCTGGAAAAGCGCGATACCGAACATGTGTTGACCGGGGCGGCCTTGTGTTTTCCGGCGAGCTGGTCGTTGGCGCAGAAATTCCTGCGGCCGCTGATCCGCATTCACCAGCCGGTGCCAAGCTATGACGGCGGCATTGCCACGCGGGTGCAACGGCTTTTCGATGCGATCCGTCCGGGTCAGGTGCTTTGTCGCGCCAACAGCCTGCTATACATCGACCCGAGCCTGCATCAGCCCCGGCAAGAAGGCGAAAGCCGGCCAAGACCGGGCCTGGCCGCCGATTTCGTCCGCTCCGAACGTCAGTGCCTGCGGCGCCTGCCTGAAACCGGCGCGGTGATCTTTTCCATCCACACCTATGTGGTGCACCGCGACAATCTGACAAAGGCGCAAGAGATGTCTTTGCAAGAGCATCTGAGCGCCGGAGCGCCGCACAACTGAAAGGCCACAACTGACAGGCCACTAATAACTGGCCGCTGATCCAATTGAGGCCCTGCCGGGCCAAGCCTTTCCTTGGCAGGAAAAAGGCCCCCCGGGGCGTCCCCGGGAGGCCTTGTTGGGGGGATGGTGCCCCTCTTTCTCAGCAGGAATAGTAAAGCGCGTATTCCACCGGGTGGGGCGTATGCTCATAGGCATAGACCTCTTCCCATTTCAGCGCCATGTAGCCC